>JAJRAH010000168.1 GCA_028679985.1 Methanomassiliicoccales archaeon | reverse complement strand
GCTACCCTAATAGCCCTTCTTCAATCACAGCATTCTTCCTAGATTATCTTAGGGGACCCTAGTGTCCTCGTGAGTCGCACCGCGGTTCCGTCGCGGAAACGAATCTATTTCATATACTTTGCCTAGATGATTTCGGCGTGATAGATAATGTCTGGCTAATCCGAAAAGATATTATACTCCACTTATGAATCGGAAGTCCGTAGGCATCAGACAGATGATGCCTCTGTGGGCGGAAGTGACATGACTGACGCGCTCAGAAATGTGCTGGTAATTGGCGGTGGAATCGCTGGTATATCTTCTGCATTGGATCTCGCCGATCAAGGTCATGATGTCTTTCTTGTCGAACGCAACCCCTCAATCGGGGGCAGAATGTCGCAGCTGGACAAGACCTTCCCTACTCTAGATTGCGCGATATGCATTCTCGCTCCGAAGATGGTTGAGGCTTCGAGACACCCGAGAATCCATATGCTGGCATACTCTGAGATCGCCGCGGTCAAACGCCACGAGGACGGGACCTTCTCCGTCACGATCAAGAAAAAGCCAAGATACGTCGACGAAGAGAAGTGCACTGGCTGTGGCATATGCATAGACAACTGTCCGTCCAAGAACGTCATTGACGATTTCAATGAGGGTCTCGGAGAGAGATCCGCAATCTACATCACGTTCCCTCAGGCGGTGCCAAGAGTCGCGACGATCGACCCGGCGCACTGCTTGAAACTCACCAAGGGGAAGTGCGGGATCTGCAAGAAGAAGTGCCCCACTGGAGCTATCGACTTCGATGACAAGGAAGAGCCGGTCGATATAGAAGTCGGATCGATCATCATCGCGACCGGGTCTGACGTCTACAAGTCCGACTACCTCAAGAGGTTTGGATACGGAGTCTACAAGAACGTAGTGGATTCGATGCAATATGAGAGGATGCTGAGCGCTTCAGGTCCGACGAAGGGACAGCTGCTCAGACCATCCGACGGGAAACCCCCGTCCAGGGTCGGCATAGTTCTCTGCGCTGGATCGAGATCCCAGTGGTGCAAGGAGTACTGCTCCAAGGTCTGTTGCATGTACGCGACGAAGGAGGGGGTGCTGACGAAGGAGCACCTGCCGGAATCCGAGGTTCTCGTGTTCTACAACGATCTGAGGACGATCAACAAGGGTCATGAGGAGTTCATACGAAGGAGCTCCGAGGAATTGGGCATCCAATATATATGCGGTCTGCCAGGTGACATCGAGGAGGACGAAGATGAGTGCCTTCGTGTGAAGCACCATGATACGCAGACGGACAATGTCCTAACGGAGACGATCGACCTGCTGGTAGTCTGTCCTCCGATAATACCGAGCAAAGGGACGGAGGATATCGCACGAATGCTCGGCGTCGAGCTGAATGAATACGGTTTCATCAGAAGCAGGACCGACGGCCCGGTCACCACGACGGTCGAGGGCGTTTTTTCCTGCGGATGTGCCAGGGGACCGGACGATATCTCGAATACTGTGACTGAGGCGATAGCTGCTGCGGCTATGGCAGCCGAAAGGAGCGGACTGAAGTCTTGTCCAGATGAGCCCGAAGTGTCAGAAGAGATGCCAGTCTCGGAAACCGAACCGCCGAGGGTGGGCGTGTATGTCTGCAGCTGCGGGATGAACATCGGGGCGACGGTGGACGTAGATGCAGTGACTGAATACGCCGCATCGCTCCCCAATGTCGCTCACGCTCAGAAATGCATGTACGCATGTTCGCAGGACAACCAAGGACTGATTCAGGATCAGATCAGAGAGAAGAAGTTGAACCGGGTGCTGATCGCGGCTTGCAGCCCGAGGAGTCACCTCAAGCTGTTCCAGGACACTTGCGAGCGGGCAGGAATGAATCCGAATCTTGTTGGATTCGTCAGCATCAGAGAGCTCGACAGCTGGGTGCACCAGCATGAGCCGGACAGGGCCACCGACAAGGCAAGAACGCTCGTCAGAATGGGAGCCGCGAACGCTAGACTCGCAAAACCGCGGGAAAAGATACTAGGGGTGGTGACTCCGGGTGCGATGGTCATCGGAGGAGGAGTGGCCGGGATGTCCGCGGCTCTGACGATCGCGTCGAAGGGTTTCAAGGTGTATCTCGTCGAGAAATCGAACGACCTCGGAGGTTCACTCAGAGGGAGACGATTGAAGGATCTGGACGGATACGAGCCAGAGAAGACCGTCAAGCGCTTGGAGGACATGGTCCGTTCCAAGGAGAACATCGAAGTCCTCACTTCGACAGTGCCGACGGGGGTCAGCGGTTCGGTCGGAAGATTCGTGGTCAAGCTCAGCAAGAAAGGAATGGAGTTCGGCTCGTCGCTCGGAGACAGGTTGCTGGACGTGGCCGCGATCGTCGTCGCCACAGGGGCACAGGACTCGTCCCCGACAGGACTCTACGGCTACGGATCTGAGACTGGAGTGGTTACCCAGACGGAGTTCGAGAGAATGCTCGAGGCCGGCAAGGTGAGCGCGACAAATGTCGTCGAGATACTCTGCGCAGGGTCGAGGGAGAGGCAGGGCAGGACCTATTGTTCGCAGGTCTGCTGCGAGACGGCGATCAGGGACATATTGAGCCTGAAGGAAAGGAATCCGTCGACGAACGTCTACGTCTTGTACAGAGACATACGAACATCCGGTGCTTTGGAGAGGTACTACAAGCTCGCGGGTGAACTAGGAGTGAAGTTCATACGATACAGCGAGGAAGAGCTTCCCAAGGTCGATTCCCTTGGCGGTCTGACGGTGAAGGTACACGACCTCACGAGCGACGACGATCTTCTCATCCGGACCGATCTGGTCGTTCTCGCTACGCCGCTCCTGCCGAATGAAGACAACAAAACACTTTCCGAGATGCTCAAGGTCCCTCTATCCGAGGACGGATTCTTCCTCGAAGCGCATCCGAAGCTCCGACCTGTAGATTTCTCAGTGGATGGTGTGTTCGTCGCCGGCGCCGCTCAAAGCCCCAAGGGCATCGCCGGGTCGATAATGCAAGGATTCGCGACGGCCTCGAGGGCTCTCGTGCCGCTCATGAAAGGGAAGATAGTCTGTGAGCCGATTGTTGCGGCGGTTGACCAGACCCTTTGCACTGGATGCGCGAGATGCATAGAAGCCTGCCCCTACGGTGCGATGGGGATGGGCATCTCCGAGGGAAGACTGCTTGCCGAGGTCAATCAACTCTTGTGCAAAGGCTGTGGAGCTTGTTCCACAGCATGCCCGTGCCGGGCCGTTTCCATATTCAACTTCTCAAGCAACCAAATCACGGCACAGATAGACGAAGCTCTTGCTGACGTGCCGAACGGAGAGACGCGGGGAATCGCTTTCCTCTGCAACTGGTGCGCATACGCTGGTGCCGATAACGCCGGAGTGAGCAGGTATCAGTATCCGCCGGAAATCATTCCAATCAGGGTCATGTGCACGGGCCGTGTCGACCCATTCCACGTTCTATATGCCTTGCTGAAAGGTGCCGACGGCGTCCTCATAGGGGGATGCCATCCAGGTGACTGCCATTATCTCATCGGGAATCAATTGATGAAGGTGAGGATAGACAATCTCACCGAGATGATCAGGGACTACGGATTCGAGCCGGAAAGGGTCAGGGTGGAGTGGGTTTCGGCGGCCGAGGGAAGACGTTTCGCCGAGATCATGAGGACATTCGCCGAGGACCTGAAGAGACTCGGACCCAATCCTGTGAGAGCCCACCCCGCATCGATATCTGAGATCGAGGACGAGAAGGGGGTGGTCTGATGTCGAAGGAGCTTGAGACCTACGTCTGGAATCTGGGGAAATGCACCGGATGCGGAGCTTGCACGGCCTGCTGCAACAAGGGCGTCCTCCTTTTTCCTGATGGCGAGCAACACCCGACCCACAGGAAGATAACCAAGAAAGTCGGCCTCACGACGCACGACCTCGATCCGTGCTTCGGATGCGAGAGCTTCTGTCTCGAGGTGTGTCCGACCCTGAGGGAGTGGACTGACGGGAAGATGCTCTCCGTCGTGTCGGCGCGGTCCAGCCTGACTTCTGCGAGGAGCAGGCATGGTGATCTCCTCAGCGACGTCTTGAATCAGCTTCTCGTGAGCGCGCTCGAGAGCGGTTTCATAGACGGGGCGATAATCACTGATGTGGACAGATGGACTTGGAGGCCGTTCGCTCGTGTAGTCACCAGCGCCGAGGAGATTTACGATTGCGCGGGACACCAGTTCATATGGTCCCCCACCCTCGAAAGCCTCAATGACGCCGTGCACTCGAACTCCCTTCGAAAGATTGCCATCGTCGGCGCTCCCTGCGTCGTGAACGCGTCAAGATGTGTCCAGAAATCGACGATGAAAGGGCTCGAGATCTACGGTAAGTCGATCAGGATACTGATAGGAAGATTCTGCGCCGGTGTGTGCACCCAGGATCTAGTTTCGGAGGTCATAGAGAAGGAGATGGGGATCTCCCCGAGGAACATAGCGATGATGGACAGATCGACCTCCGACAAGCTCTTGACGGTCACATTGAGAGATGGCACGGTCAGAGAGATATCGTTGGCAAGCACGCAGAAATACCTGAGGAAGGGGTGCGCAAGGTGCACAGACTACCTTGCCGAGTCTGCGGATCTATCCATCGGATACACCGGGTCAAGATTCGGATACTGTACGGTCATCACCAGGAATCCCGCGGGGGAGAGCTTGCTCAATCGTGCCGTGCAAACCGGTCATTTGGAGATCACGAAGAGCGTCGATACGAATCAGCTGTACATGGGGAAGCGGAACAAGCAGAGGAGGAAGAGATCTCAGCAGTTCGATGACGAGCTGCTGCTGATGCTTCAAGGACTAACTGACCCTGCCAAGAGGTTGGAGGCCTTGAGGCGATACTCCGATCTCAACAGGAGGCAGGACTGATGACAATGACTCTCGATCTGCTTGGAGTCACGCTTCATGAAAGCAATCTGCGACTCCGAAGATCGGCGGAATCCGGGGAAGAAGTCAGGGTGTCCAATGCCTCCCACCTGAAAGGCCTTTGCGGAGGCCTGAGGAAGGGGACCGTCCACGTCGAAGGAGACGTCGGCGACTACTTCGGAATCCTGAACAACGGCGCCACCCTCGTCGTCGAAGGCTCGGCTGGGAGATTCGTCGGGGACAACATGACGGCCGGCAAGATCGTCGTCCGAGGAGATGTCGGCGACGGAGCCGCGGATTACTGCTACGGCGGTACTGTGGTCGTAGGGAAATCCGCTGGAGACTTTCTCGGAACGATGAACAAAGGTGCGACTGTGATCATATCAGGTGATGTGGGGAACCATGCTGGCACGTACATGACGGCCGGCGACATCATAATCCTAGGAGACGCGGGAGAGGCGTTGGGAGATTTCATCATCAGGGGATCGATCTACGTCCTCGGATCGTATGACAGTCTCGGGAGCAACACGAAGCTCGAGAAGATGAGATCCGACGACATTGATAAACTGAACACGGTCCTCGGTAAGCTCGGTATCCAGGCTAATCCCAGGTCGTTTGAGAAGGTGGCACCTGCTTCGTCCAAACCGTTCTATCATGAGCAACCTGTCGTCGCCCGGAAGGTGATTGGACCATGACGATGATAGGACACTATTGGGTAACAATCGAGAGGGATCGTTGTCGCAGCTGGCAACAGCCGTGGAAATGCGGCGCCTGCGTCGACGCGTGCGAACACGGGGTCTTCGAGAGGGACTCCCAAGGAAGAATCTACGTCGCGAACGAGCTCGCCTGCGTAGGTTGCAAGATATGCATCGAGCAGGCCTGTCCCAACAGTTGCATCTATGTCAGGCCCACCACCCCTGAATACATTTCACGAGGCGTATGGACGACTCAGACCGTTGAGGAGATTCACAGGAAGGCCGAAACTGGAGAGTATGAACTCAGAGGCTTCGGAACGATGGCTAACATCCCTCATTTCGACGGTCTTGTAGTCGTGCCCTCACAGCTCGCCGGCAGACCTCCGAGGGACAAGTATCGCGAGCCTTTTGACATGGAGGTCATCATCGGTGAGAAGACCAGCTCCAAACCGATTCGTCTGGCCGTCCCATTTGTGCTTGCAGCCATGTCGTACGGTGCGATATCTAAGGAGGGCAAGATGGCTTATGCAGTCGCGGCTGCAAGACTCGGGACGATGGCAAACACCGGCGAAGGGGGCATGTTTCCCGGAGAGGCGATGATGACTCACGGGTACGACAACTCGCGGGCGATGAAGAAAGGCGTGAAGAAGTGGGAACCGGGAGGGTATCTTACTGTGCAATGGTCAACCGGGAGATGGGGAGTGTCTCTGGACTATCTCGTAGCCTCCGACGCGATCGAGATCAAGATAGGACAGGGAGCGAAGCCCGGCATGGGCGGTCACCTTCTCGGCAAGAAGGTCACTGCGGACATCGCCAGAGTGAGAGGCATTCCCGTAGGCACCGATGCACTTTCTCCCTGCAGACACTACGACATAGAGAACGCCGAGGATCTGGGAACCCAGGTCGAGATACTGAGGGATGTGACGAATCACGAGAAGCCGATAATGTTCAAGCTCGGTCCCGCTAGACCATACGAGGACACCTGCATCGCCGCGGAGGCGGGGGCCGACGCCATTTCGATAGATGGAATGGCGGGAGGGACCGGGGCATCCCCGGAGATCGTCACCCAGAACGTCGGCATTCCGACGATAGCCTGCATAAGGCAGGCGGCGAGAGCCCTTAGAGATCTTGGGGTCAAGGACAGAGTGAAGCTGATCGCCCTCGGAGGAATGAGAAACGGTGCCGACGCATACAAAGCGATCGCACTCGGGGCCGATGCGATAGGTTTCGGTGCGGCCGCGGAGATAGCTCTCGGCTGTAGGACCTGCATGTCATGCCACAAAGGCGGATGCCATTACGGTCTAGCGACGCAAGATCCGAAGTTCAGAACTTGCCTCGACGTCGAATCCTCGTCTCAGCGACTGGCGAATTTTGTGAGCGCCTGCGCAGAGGAACTCAAGATACTAGCAATGCTCTCAGGTCATGATAACCTTCGCACGATAACGATGGACGACTTGCGGGCGATCGATCTGAACACGGCGGCGATTACGGGTGCGAAGCTCGCAGGCCTCGAAAGGACTTTCCCCGAGTCTTGGGAGAAGTTCGAGAAGTGATCGATGGCCGTGGTTGAGGCGCATTCACTTGCTCATGAAGCCCTCGAGCGCATCGAATGCTCTGGTTAGAATTCCGATGTCCGGCAGGAAAACCGAACGGAAGTGCCCCTTACCGTATTCCTCTCCGAACCCCGAGCCGGGTACGAGCAGGACGTGCGCGTTTTCCAGCACATCCAATACGAACTCCCTGTCGCTCCTCCATCGCTTCGAATCGTATCTGGGGAATATGTAGAAGGCTCCCCTGGGTTTTGTCGCGACGATGCCGGGGATGGAGTTCAGCCTCTTGTGGGCATACTCAGCCCTTTCTCTGAGCTTCCTCCTCGTTTCTTCATGATGCGTCTGCGGTTCCCTGAGAGCTTTGCTCATCGCAACCTGACATGGATAATTCGCAGACAGTCTTAATCTCAGCTGCCTGATCACTCCCTCCTTCACTTCCTTGAGGTCACCGGTAGGGTCCCTGAAAACCCCGTACCCCATTCTCCATCCGGGCAGTAGATCTACCTTCGAGAAACCGTTCAAGATGACCATCGGCAAGTCAGGGGCGAGAGTTGAAGGCGAGTGATGAACGCCCTCGAAAGTCATCAGGTCGTAGATCTCGTCAGAGATCAGCAGCAGTTCGTGCTCACCGGCGACATCGGCCATTTCCTTCAATACTTTCTCAGAATAAACCGCTCCGGTGGGGTTGTTCGGGTTGATGATCACCAGCGCCTTCGTGCGCGGCGTGATCTTCCTTCGGATGTCGTCTATGTCCGGTTGCCATTCTCCCTCCTCGTCGGTCTTGTAGGAAACAGGAACGCCTCCGAAGAACGATGCGAACTCAAGATATGTTGGGTAGCATGGCCCCGGGACGAGAATCTCATCGCCAGCGTCGACCACCGCCGCGAAAAGCATCTGTATCGCCTCGGTCACACCGTTTGTGATGACGACGTCGCCGACGTCGATGTCTATCATGTTCTTCTCCTCCTCTCTCTCGACAATCGCCTCTCTCAATCCAAGGTACCCTTCCGACTCAGCATAACCATTGTCGCACTCGTTGACGGCCTTGCATAGGGCGTCCCTCACGTGGCTGGGAGTCTGGAAATCAAACTTATTCGGGTCACCGATGTTCAGTTTGATGACCTCGATTCCTCTGCTTTCCAGCCTCTTGGCCGGGACTAAGAATTCACGGATGGCGTAACTGATGGACATCGAACGCTTCGTAGCTTTCATAGTACCCGGATGAGACAGCATTCTGATTATTTAACTTCTGGGCATGCAACATCGACATGCTTCCCGACGAACGCAACTTCTTCCACGAGAGAGACACGCGAGGAAGACTTTTAATACGGAATTGCCCACTCGCAGGTGCATGGGTATCGTACGTCTCGGCAAGATTCACCTGCGCTGGTGCAGGAACTGCAACGTGCCCGTGCTAGAGGCCGAGACGTGTGGCAGATGTGGGGGCAGCACTGAACAAGTCGATCTCACTCCTCCGGGAGATGTCAGGCCAGCTTTCGCGGGGAACCTCCGTCTGCTCAGGGATATCGTGGATAGGCAATTCGGGGAATCGAGCGGAACGGTACTCTTTCCAGAAGGGAAGATCGTTCTGATGAACAAGATCCCCGCACTGGACAGAATGGACGAAGTCATAGTTGATGGTAAGGTGGCAGGAACCCTCCGATATGACATCGGACGAGGCTGGAAGTTCTTGTTGAGAATGTCCGGTGCAAGGGCGATTCAGGACAGGATCACAAGGGGTTTCGTGGTCGTGGACGATGGCGCCGTGGATGCCATTGCCAATAAGGGGCTCAATCTGATGGCCCCCGGGGCGGTTGAGATCGACGAGAATCTGCGGGTCGGGGACGAGGTCGTCCTCCTGACGAACGAGAGGAAGGCCATAGCGACGGGAGCGGCCAGGATGTCGGCCGAGGAGATCCGCAATTCACCGAAGGGACTTGCGGTGAAGACCCGATGGACCGGACCGCCGGAACAGAACCGATCGGCATCGGAATCCCGCTCGTGGACGGATGCCATCGAAGCGAACTCGGAGACAATGAGACAAAGAGTCGAAGAAGCGAAGGATTTCATCGGGAACGTGACGAGAAAGCACGGTCTGCCGACAGTCGTCTCGTTCTCCGGTGGGAAGGACAGTCTCGCGTCTCTACTTCTGTGCATCGAGGCTGGATTACATTTCCCGATCCTGTTCTTGGATACCGGACTTGAGTTCCCGGAGACCGTACAGCACGTCGAGGAAGTCGCTCGAAAGTACAATCTTGAGCTTATCGCTGAGAAGGCTCCCGAGGACGCGTTCTTCGGCAACCTTGGTTTCTTTGGTCCGCCAGGAAGAGATTATCGCTGGTGCTGCAAGACGAACAAGCTCGGTCCCGCGGTCAAGATGATAATGAATCGCTTTCCAGACGGGGTCCTGTCGTTCATCGGCCAGAGGCGGTACGAGTCCGAACAGCGCTCTGAGAAACCGCGGGTCTGGAGAAATCCATGGACGCCGGGGCAGGTTGGTGCCTCGCCGATACAAGATTGGACTGCCTTGCACATCTGGCTCTACATTTTCTCGAAGGGAGAAGATTACAACGAATGGTACGAAAAGGGTCTTGATAGAATAGGCTGCTACCTATGCCCCGCATCTGATCTCGCCGAGCTGGAGCTCGTTGAAAAGGAATGTGGAAACTACTCTCGATGGAGGAGATATCTCGAGGAATACGCCTCCTCGAGGGGCTTTTCTGAGATGTGGATCGATTTGGCGCTATGGCGATGGAAGGTTGTCCCCGAATCGATCAAAGAAGAGATAGGAAGAATCGGACTGGCCAAGGGAATCTCCGTCAGTGAAAAGGCTAGCGGGGAAGTCCCGATCGAGCGCGGCAAGGGACTGGCGCTTCACCTGCAAGAAGGATTCTCCCCCTGCGTCCGCGGCTACAGTATCGAGGGGGCATTCGATAGGGAATTGGACCTGGACAGAGTATCGAATCTCCTGGGTATCGTGGGAGACGTCGAGCTGAACATGGATGAAGGGTGGTGCCTCGTCAACGATATCAGGGTCTTCAAGGAAGGCGTGCTCGTCGCGAAAGGGCGAGATCCTGAAGAAATAAAGAGAAAGGTGGAAGATGTGCGCAAAGCCGTGGTCAAGGCCATGGAATGCGCCGGATGCGGAGTCTGTGTCGCAAGATGCGACCAGGGTGCACTCACGCTTCAGAAGGACAGGATCCGAGTGCTGACCACGAAGTGCAAGCACTGTGGACGCTGCATCGAGCCATGCCCTGCTGTCAGCTTCGGCGACTCCGCGTTTGAGTTCTGAGATCGGTAGATTCAACTACCTGACTCATCACTTCCGACGCGAACCCTGAATGCCCCCAGGTCAGCGCACGAAGTCGATGCCGTCGTCCGAGCGCGAACGGGAGTCTCTCGCAGCCGATCCAACGTTGCTTCCTAGACGGTCGTAGTTGCTGTCCGCCTTTCCGAGCATATACTTGGAGCGGGCGCCTGTCACTATTAGCAGCACCTTGATTGTTCCTTCGAGCTCCGGTTCGATCGAGCAGCCCCATATTATCCTGGCCCTCTCGTTCACGCTGTTGGTGACGATCTCGGCAGCCTTCTGCGCTTCGCCGACTGTCATGTCTGGCCCGCCGACGACTCTTATCAACGCGCCTTTGGCGTCCTTGAGATCGATCTCCCCCAGCAAGGGAGAGGTCAATGCCTCTTTGACAGCAACATCGACGCGGTCGTCCGTTTCCTTGTCGGCCTCGCCGATGCCGACAAAGGATATGCCGCCTTCCCTCATGACGGTCTGAATGTCGCTGTAGTCCAGATTGACGAGACCGGGCTTCGTTATGATCTCAGTGAGACCCTTCATGGTCTGCATCAGGACCTCGTCGGCTACCTTGAACGCAGCATCTATCGGGAGCTTCGGAACGAGCTCGAGGAGTTTGTCGTTGGGAATTACGATCGTGGTGTCGCAGATCCTTCTCAACTTGTCCAATCCAGCGACCGCATTCTCCATCCTTACCGTGCCTTCGGCCTTGAACGGAAGAGTGACAACACCGATCGTCAGCGCTTGGATCATGTCTTTAGCGATTCTCGCGACATAGTGCGCAGAACCTGTACCGGTCCCGCCGCCCATACCTGCCGTGACGAAGACTATGTTTGAGCCCTGCAGGAACGCCCTGATCTCGATGTCGTTCTCGTGAGCTGCCTGCTCGCCGACCTCCGGTATCGCGCCGGCGCCAAGACCCCTCGTCGTCGTCCTCCCGATGAGGATCTTCCTCGGAGCCCTGATCGTCAGCAAGTGCTTCGCGTCCGTGTTTATGGCACAGAGCTGCGCACCGCTGATCCCGGCATCGACGCAGCGATTGATCGTGTTCGATCCACCTCCGCCGCATCCAATGATCTTAATGCAGACATCCATCTGGGCAGCAATCTTCTTCAGTTCCTCGTCCACTTCCGAGGATCCCTGCTCCATCTCCGGAGCTGCCTTCTGCTCAGCATCTTTAGACACAGCTAACGCATGTTTCACTAACGAATTCACCATGAGTGCATCCCTCATTTGGAGGTAAGTGAAAACTGGCTTATAAATATTCCGTATCTCCAGTACGTCAAAACGCACTATCTGAAAGAGGTAGACTTCTCGGGCGAATAAGACTCCGATAGTAGCCGAGGATTCTTGGCAGGAGTGAGCGATCTCCGCGATGCTGCTCGAAGCGTGATCTAGCCGATTATCCGCATTACTATCTCAGGCCACATAACGAGATGAATGCTGAGTTCATCTTCCAGCTCCCTGAAGTATTTCTGGAAGATCTCCTCGGCAGAGGAGGGCATGAGACCCGAGGACAATTTCAAACACACCAGACTGATCGTATATACTGTGAAAAGTGCCGATGGGTCTCCGGCCGCGACTCTTTCCCTACAATTATCATCGTAGAACCCGACGAACTCATCCTCGAGGAACGCGCGCAGGAGCTCTATTCCTTCATCCTTCCTCCCAGCCAGGGTCGCCGAAGTGACGGAATCCATGAGTTCGTGTATTCTTGAGAGAGCCCAAACGTCCACCCCGGACAGATCGGAGGCTTTCATTTCGGGCCTCTTCTTGATCGAGTCCTTGACTATCCTCCCGATGCGCAACAGTTCGTTCCTGACACTAGACTCCTTCATCCGCTCCTCGATAATCTCCCTCGTCTCGTCATAAGTTCGCGATCTGCTGGCCCTAATAGCCTTTCTCAATGGCTCTTCTATCGCGCCTCCGAATACGCCGATCCTCGTAAGATCGGGTGCCATCCTGAGTATGTCCACGACATAATTGCGAAGCTGCTCCGCGCTCCGGTAGCGATGCTTCACGAAATCCAGGCAGGCAGAGACGTCCTTGACCGCTTCCATGATCTCTCCATCCAGGAAGGTGTCCTTCGACAGTTCGGCCAGCGCTTCGATGTCGTCCACCGGTATGTTCCTATTCCTTGCCATTGCCATCAAGAGCATCGTCTGCTCGTAGAACGAGGCATAGGTTATGGCATGGAAGCCGAAATGCTCACCCAGGAACGAGAGAACGGCCCTCCTGACCTCGCGACTCGGGTGCACTATGTTGTTGAGGATAGCGCTCTCGCCAGCCTTCGACTTCGCGATCTCCGTGAGACAGGATCTGACGCTGTCCTTCACCCTTCTGTCACGATGATTATAGTACTTTAGAAGAATTGCCACCATCTCATACGGATCCTGTGCCCCGTGGCGGAGAATCCTGCGCTCCATCCTTCGTCTCTCGGCAGCCAGAGGAGAACGGAGTGAGCCGACGAGCGAGTTCTCGATTTTCATTCCCTCGGTAGCTCTCCTCTTGGAAATCCCGACAATGTTCCTGAGAGACAAGCGCCCCATATGAACGGAGTTATAGCTTATGAGAGATACAAGTAGTTTTTCTAGGTTTGAAAGTCGACCGGATTAGTATCTTGAATGATTCTTGTCATACATCCGCGAGAACCCGAACCGATTAGATCTCGGACGAAAGCAGCAAAGCTAGATAGGGTCTATCACGCCCTGCATCTGGATTCTCAAGAAATGAGAAAGTTATCGAAAAGCTTTTTATGTTGCCTCTTCAATTATACCCATTGCAGACGCTGAGGAGTGTGTGGGTTCAGATGGGTGAATTGTCTCAAATCCGCAATGTT
>JAJRAH010000027.1 GCA_028679985.1 Methanomassiliicoccales archaeon | reverse complement strand
GTTTCCGCGACGGAACCGCGGTGCGACTCACGAGGACACTAGGGTCCCCTAAGATAATCTAGGAAGAATGCTGTGATTGAAGAAGGGCTATCAGGGTAGCGCTTTCAAAAGCTTGACGCACGCCTCGACCGCTTCCCTTGCCTTGTCGATTCTGTCCTCCGCCTGGAGTCTGGTCATTCCCGGTCCGGTGATGCCGAGCGTCACTGGTTTGTCGTACTCAAGTGCCAGATCGGTGATCTTTCTCGCCGCATGCTGGATGACGATGTCATCGTGTTCCGTCTCGCCCTCGATGACCGCACCAAGCGTGACGACGCCATCGATCTCAGAGTCCTTCAGCATATGCTTGATCGCGATCGGCATGTCGAACACTCCCGGAACCGTCACGATCTTGGCGACGTTCACGTCAAGGAACTTGGCATGCTCCTTCGCTCTCTCCAACATCATCGAAGTGATGTCGAAATTGTACTCAGACACTACTATTCCGATATTGTACTTCTTCATCCTCTCACCCCTTGATAGACCCGACGTCCTCGAATCCCTGCCTCAATCCCTTGCCCGCATTTCTCGACAGCGTCTCAGGTCTGAACAGAAGGTCGTAGGCGTTTCGGGCGTGTTCCCTTGCTCTCCTATCGGCCAACCAGGCAAGCGTCTTCTCATCCTCCGCTTCATCCTCGTGGACGAAGACCTCGATTATGTGCCGGTTGGTCATCAGCTGAGCTTGAATGATCCCTTGTGAGGCCTCGTGCGCGCAGGTCTTGTCGATGACCGCGGCACCGGGCATTCCGAGAGCGATGACGATATCACAACCGCTTTCTTCGATCAGTCTCTTGCAGGCGACTGGGAGGTCCTTCACTCCCGGCACGGTGCACCTGATGATCCTGAATCCAGTACCCGTCTTCTTGAGCTCGTCTATCGCGCTACCACCCATGTCATATCTGGCAAAGGTAGTGTCAGCGATGCCGATGTTCTTCATCTCTCACCCTCGGCCTCATCGATCTTCTTCTTGAATGAATACCAGTCGACGATCTTCTGGATGATCTTCCTCGTGCCATTCAGATCATCCTCGTACTTGGAAAGGCGAACCACCTTCGCCGCAATGCCGTGCTTCTTGAGCTCACCCTCAAGATCCCTCTCGCGGAACTCCTGATCGTAACCTATCGCGATGATGTCCGGTTTTATCTCCCTGACGATGTCGAAAACGTCTCCTTCTTTACCAAGATACGCCATGTCAACAGGTTTGAGTGCCCTGATCAATTCCACCCTCATGGACTCAGGCGTCACCGGCTCATGCTTCTTGCTTCTCACGGTGGAATCCGTGGCGACGACGACTACGAGTTCATCGCCGAGCTTCTTCGCTTCGTTAAGGTAGTGAAGGTGACCAGCGTGCAGAATATCGAACACACCAGTTGCCATCACCCTCGTCATCGAGACCACTCACCGCTTCTCCAGGCTCTGACGACGTCGCTGCCTTCCAAGTAGGATAAGCCGTTCCGCACGGCGTATGCCCTCGCCTCCTCCTTCGGCAGCGAATTGCCATCGTCCCCCATCATCTCGCAAATCGTCGCGGTCGGAGTCATCCCCGCCATTACCATCAACGCTGTCGTGAGTTCAGTGTGACCGATCCTTGACATCAGCAGGTCTCTTCTCGCATTAAGAAGATACACATGTCCCGGGGCCCGGAACTGGCGACCGAACTCGTCCTTCGCCCATCCGTTGTCCAGACCGAGGGAGGTCCTCGCCAGATTCGCGAACTCGCTTATCGTCAATGCCCTGTCGTTGTCCGTTATCCCTGTGAAGGTTCTTCTGTGGTTTATCGTGATGGAAAACGCTGACTTGGCATCATAAGGTATGTCGTTCGGTGTCAGTTTGGATAGAACTGGATAACTGGAAGAAACGCTGCTGAAGATGTCCGCGAGATACGGCGTACCGATGCGCTCGCGAATGTCGTCGTGGACGGTGACGCATATAAGGCCGCCCGCTTCTTTTCTCATCGTCCTGACGATCTCCGGCGTAACCTTTTCGGAGGCAACGACCATATCGGTCTCCCTCTCCCTGTTGTCGGAGTCGAATACAAGAACGATCTTGCCTTCTCGCAGGTCATTCAAAGCCTTCATGAATTCAGGGGTCATCTTGCTCGCTCACCAGCCATCGCGGATGAATATATTAGTCCTTATGTAACTACTACTTCGGTGGTAGCAGTCCAGGGGCGACACATAAACGAGTCAAGGTGTGCTTGACAGTGCTCCTTTTCCCCCTCCAGTCATCGCTGAAAGGATTATAGTATCTTGGACCAATGATGCCAACATGCCCGAACTTCTCGGAGACCTAGATCGTATTTCAAAGACAGACAGGTCCGATATGCTGGGGATCATCCGTGGCTTCCCCGATCAGCTGAGGACTTCATTGTCTGGTTCGATCAAGCTGAGGTTCGAAGGGGACAAGGTATGCTTCTGCGGAATGGGTGGATCGGCCATAGGGGGAGACATACTCTCCGAGTACCTGTTCGAGAGATCGGAGAAAGTGGTCTCGGTTGTTCGCGGAGTGAAGCTTCCTGCCTGGGTCGACGAGGATACGCTCACGGTCGTCATGAGCTACTCAGGCAACACACTGGAATCACTGGCGCTGTTCAGAGACGCCAAAGAACGGGGCTCGCCCATCGTAGCGATTACATCGGGAGGAGAACTACTCGGGAGATGCAGGCAGGCTGGGTTGCAGGTTATCACCGTGCCATCAGGTATTCAGCCTCGGGCAGCACTAGGATATCTGCTTGGCTCCGCCGCATCCGTGCTCGAGTCTGCTGGTATTTCTACTCCCAGATCAGATATCGGGAGAATGCTAGGACGTCTTGAATCATATCGGGATACTCTTGTTCCAGGGATTCCGATCGGGAAGAATATCGCTAAGCGTATCGCGAAGAAGTTGCTCAGCAAGATACCGATCATTTATGCTCCGAAGTCGGTCAGACCTGCGGCTACGCGGTGGCAGACACAGATCAATGAGAACGCCAAGATGATGGCAGCGAGCGGTGAGATCCCAGAGATGGATCACAACCAGATCGTAGGCTGGATTGAGGATACTAGGAAGACGAAGTGTGTTCCTGTCGTGCTAGACAACGTCTCGTGCGGCGATCTTGTTGGTAGAATCGTCGACGGGACCGTAGATATGCTCAGGGGTCGGGGCTTGGATCCAGAGGTAATCGAACTCCCGGGAGACGACAATCTGGAAGCTATGATCCACGGGATAGTGCTCGGCGACTTCGTGAGCTTCTACCTCGCGATGCTGAAGGGCGTCGACCCCACTCCGGTCGCGTCGATCCAGGAGTTGAAGGGTAGGATCGGTTAGTCTTGTGTTCGCAAGGGATTCAAGTCTGATATGAGAACTTCGAACGCTGTACGTCGACTCCGAATTTCCGTAGTCCTGTCCCGGTATTTTCGAATCGCAATCGGGAACTATCAATACGTTTTTTATGCAGTTCCATTATGTGGTGTCGTGACCCGATGAAAGAAGATGTTTTCTGGATTAGGGAACAGGTGAAAGCGCACAGCAAGTGGTTCGAAGAATCGCTTCCACTGATAGCCTCAGAGAATCTCATGAGTCCGCTCGCCAAGGAAATGATGGTTTCGGATTTCCATGACCGGTACGCTGAGGGAATGCCAGGAAAGCGCTTCTATCAGGGAAACAAGTTCGTCGACAAGGTCGAGAATCGCTGCATGAAACTCGCCGAGAAGCTCTTCGCATGTTCCTTTTCCGATGTCCGTCCGATCTCCGGGACGGTCGCCAACATGGTGGCGATATATGCGCTGACGAACCCGGGAGACTTGATATCTACCTGCGCTCTCGCCAACGGCGCTCACATTTCCACTGCAACCTTCGGAGCCGTCGGTTTCAGAGGCGTCAACACAGTGAACTATCCTTGGGATGCCAAGAACATGAACATCGATATTGATGGGGCGAGGAAGGTTCTCTTGAAGGAGCGCCCGAAGGTCGCGCAATTCGGACTTTCTGTCTTCCTCTTCCCGACCCCTCTGCGCGAGCTCGAGGACACGTTCCAGGAGATCGGATGCGAGGTGTGGT
>JAJRAH010000026.1 GCA_028679985.1 Methanomassiliicoccales archaeon | reverse complement strand
GTGATATCTCGTTTCGTCGAGCAGGGGGCGCGATTGGGAGTGAGGGAAGGGACGGCGCGACAGATCGCCCTGACGCTGATAAGGGAGTCGGTCGACGCGCAGAGCACTCTGCCCAAGCCATCGAAGCCCAAGGAAGTACTGGTGATCGGAGGAGCCGGCAAGATGGGTTCTTGGATGTGCAGATACCTGAGATCCAGGGGGCACAGGCCGGTCGTATGCGACGTCGTTCGATCCGCCGACTTCCCGAACGCTTCGAGTCTGGAGTCCGCTGCCTCAACCTCCGACTTCATAATCGTCGCCACTCCGATTTCGGTTGCGAGGAAGTGTCTGAAGCGATTGATCGATCTGCATCCTTCCGCCACGCTGTTCGATATTTCGTCCATCAAGACGCCCGTAATGCCCGTCTTGAAGGAGGCGGTAAAGGAGGGCATCTCAGCTTGCAGCGTTCATCCCATGTTCGGTCCAGACACCGAATCGATCTTCAACAGGAACATTATCATGTGCGACTGCGGTTCCGAGGCAGCGACGGATGCTGCGACCGAACTCCTGAACTGGGGCGGTGCACGCATGATTAGGATGCGGATAGAGGACCACGACGTGCTCATGGCCTGCGTCTTGGGACTGAGCCATGCCGTGAATATCGCATTCTTCGACGCACTTACGAAGACTGGAATCGACTACGCGACGCTGGAGAATGTCGCTTCGACGACCTTCAGGAAGCAGGCAGGGACGAGCAGGGACGTCGCTTTCGAGAATCCCGAGCTGTACTACGAGATACAGCATCTTAATCCGGAGAATAATAGGGCGCTGGAATTGCTCGCGAGATCCATAAAGGAGATCGGGCAGGCGGCATCGAGCGAGGACAGGCGTCTGCTCACGGAGATCATGGAGAACGGAAAGAAATACTTCGGAGGAGACTGAATGAGAAAAACAGAAGTGGCGGTACTGGGCGCGACGGGAATGATCGGACAGAGATTCATACAGCTGCTTGAGAAGCATCCGTATTTCGAGATAAGCAGCCTTCATGCCTCGGAGAGGTCGGAAGGCAAGAAGCTCGGCGACGTTCTCAAGCTGAAGGATTATGTCTTCAGATCCGAGACGCTCGACATGGTGATCGAACAGATAGATCCGAAGAGGATAAGCAAGACATGCGAGATGGCCTTCAGCGGACTGCCATCTGACATAGCTAAGGATTACGAGTCATCGCTTGCGTCCGCTGGCGTCCCTGTCTTCTCCAACGCGGCCTCGCACAGAATGAGAACCGACGTTCCAGTGCTCATACCGGAGGTCAACGCCCCCCATCTGGACATAATACGGACGCAGCCCACTTACTCCGACGGCGGGTTCATCGTCACGAACCCCAACTGCTCGGCGACTGGACTCGCAATTCCCTTGAAAGCGATAGACGACGAGTATGGATTGGAAATGGTCGTCGTGACGACTTTCCAGGCCGTATCGGGAGCGGGCTACCCCGGGGTGCCTTCACTCGACATACTCGGCAATGTGGTGCCGTACATCAAGAACGAAGAGGAGAAGATGGAGATCGAGATTCTGAAGATGCTCGGCAGACTGGAGGGCGGGAAGATCGTTCCCGCCGAGTTCGCAATGCTCGCGAACTGCGCCAGAGTCCCAGTGGTGGACGGTCACCTGGAATCGGTAACCATGACCCTGAGGGAGGAGCCGACGCTCGAAGAACTAAGGAGATGCCTGTCAGGGTTCAGGGCCGATCCTCAGCGCCTGAGGCTCCCCATCGCTCCTCGCGTTCCGATAATAGTCAGATCCGAAGAGAACCGTCCCCAGCCGCTGATGGACGTCAATGCCGGGCAGCCGGAGAGAGCGAGAGGCATGGCGGTCACGGTGGGAAGGTTGAGGAAAACGGGAAGGTTCTACAAGATGTTCATTCTGTCACACAACACCATTCGAGGTGGAGCTGGCGGTTCCGTATCGAACGCAGAGCTTGCCCATTCGAAGCGATTGTTAAAGTAGGGGAACGCACGTAGATTTCGCTTATCGCACGGCAGACAGTCCTGCCGAAAGCGGGTGATCGAGTGAAACGAACCTATGAGGAAATCAATCGGAAGATTCGGAAGGGCGACGCGGTGGTTATGACCGCCGAAGAAGTCGTCGATGTCGTCCGGCGCGAGGGTGTTGAGAAGGCCACCAGAGAGGTAGATGTTGTCACGACTGGCACCTTCGGCGCTATGTGTTCTTCCGGCGCGTTCCTCAACTTCGGGCACTCAGAGCCCCCGATCAAGATGCAGAAGGTCTGGCTGAACGACGTCCCCGCTTACACCGGCCTGGCGGCAGTGGATGCTTACATCGGGGCGACCGAAATCAGGGAGAACGGGGACATGGACTACGGCGGAGCGAACGTCATAGAAGAGCTGATAGCCGGCAGTCCAGTGCACCTGAAGGCCACCTCATACGGAACCGATTGCTACCCTAGACGGAAGATCGAGACCTACGTTTCTTTGAAGACGCTGAATCAAGCCTACCTCTACAACCCGAGGAACGCGTACCAGAACTACAGCGTCGCAACGAACTCCTCGGACATGACCCTGTACACCTACATGGGCAAGCTTCTCCCGAACTATGGGAACGCTACTTTCAGCTGCGCTGGCCAGCTGTCTCCCTTGCTCAACGATCCGCAGTGCCGCACGATCGGCATCGGAACGAGGATCTTCCTGGGGGGAGCCGAGGGTTACGTGGCGTGGGAAGGAACGCAGTTCAACACCAAGGCCCCGACGAAGAGCGGCGTCCCGACGAGAAGCTCGAGAACCCTCGCTGTTATCGGGGACTTGAGGGACATGTCCACGGACTACGTCAGGGCGCTCAATTTCCCGAGGTACGGCATCTCATTGGCGGTCGGCATCGGAGTCCCGATACCGATTCTCGACGAACAGATGATGAAGTGCGCTTCCATCAGTGACAAGGACATTCTTGCTCCGGTTTTGGACTACTCCGTGCAGTCCAGGACGAGGAAGCCGGTGAAGGAAGTCAACTACGCAGAACTCAGGAGCGGCACGATCGAACTGTTCGGGAAGAAGGTGAAGACATCGGCTCTGTCCAGCTACTACAAGGCGCGACAGATCGCGGAGAAGTTGAAGGCGTCGATCGCAAAGGGCGACTTCCTTCTCACCGAACCGGTCAAGAAGCTTCCCGAAGACCGGGCGTTCAATCCGCTCGAAATTGTATCGAAGGAGGAGGTGAAGTGATGGCGAAGAGGAAGTACCTCTTGGGATTCTCCCCGACGAGGGTCCGCGAGCCGATCACGTACAGGATGGTCAAGGAATTCGACCTCATGCTGAACATACTCAGGGCAGAGGTCAGCGAACGGGGTGGCCGGCTCCTGATCGAGATAGAAGGCAAGCCGTCCAAGATAACGAGCGGCGTGAAGTACCTGCAGGACAAGGGAGTCGACGTCAAGGAACTGAACGAGTACGTCAGCAAGGACGAAGAGCGTTGCACCCATTGTGGGATGTGCGTGTCCATCTGTCCCGCGGACGCATTCGAGATGGATCGGAAGACGTTCAAGGTCGAGTTCAATTCCAAGAAGTGCATTGCGTGTGGCCTGTGCCTCGACGCGTGCCCTCCGAACGCGATGAAGTTGCGGATATGGTAGTAAGGACGCATTTCGAAATAGAGGAGACGGCCGTGACGATCGTCTCCGAGCCTGAGTTCATCCATATCGCCAGAGATTCCATCTTCCGCGCGCGAGAGGAGGTGAAGCGATTCATACGGACCGATCAGACCTTCCTCCACACCCTGGAGCCGTATGATCCGCCGAGCGACGCTCCGCCCATCATAAGAAGAATGTGCGAAGCATCCAGAATGGCAGGCGTGGGGCCGATGGCAGCGATCGCCGGCGTCATCGCGGAGGAAGCCGTGCAAGCCATGGTCGAGAAGGGAGCGAGGCAGGCCATCGTCGACAATGGAGGTGACATCGCCCTTTTTCTGTCGGAGCCGGTCGATGTCGGACTGTATGCCGGTGAATCCAGTGTCAGGAATCTGGCTTTTCGATGCAGGCCCCGCGATTCGATCTTCGGGATATGCACTTCGTCAGGTACAGTCGGACCGTCGATTTCCTTTGGCACATCTGACGCTGCCACTGTCATATCGGAGAACGTCGCTCTGGCCGATGCGTGTGCCACCCGTCTCGGAAACCTGGTGACGTCCGACGCGGATGACGTGCTTAAGGATTCCCTCGCAGCGATATGCGCGATAGCGGGCGTGGAAGGGGCGATTGTCGTAGTTGGCAACAAGATCGCCATCAAAGGATCGGTGCCCCAGTTGATCGAGTCTGAAGTGAGGACGAAAGACATCGCAAAGCGGGATCTAGCTTTCTGATCTCCGGGCTGTCGGTCAAGCTCCTGGACGACCCACTGGATTCAGATACGTATAAGTAGACATTTCCCGTTATGTGGAGGAGTGCTACTGGTGAGCACATGACACTCCGGTTTGCCGTGCCGAACAAAGGGAGATTGAGCGAGAGATCCGTCCAGATATTGAGGCAGGCCGGCCTCGAGATCGACAACGGATCCGACCGAAAGTTGTTCGCGGCGATCAAGGACAGAGATCTGGCGATCATGTTCCTTAGAGCGCAGGACATCGTTCGGTTTGTGCATCAGGGCGCGGTGGACCTAGGCATCACTGGAAAAGACCTCGTTCTCGAGGCCGGATCAGATGTCGCAACACTTGTCGAATTGAACTTCGGATATTGCCACCTCGCAGTGGCTGTACCAGAGAGCTCGGGGATCGACTCTATCAAAGACATCAAGAACGGTGCGGTCGTCGCGACCTCGTTCCCGAACCTCACGAAGAAGTACTTCGCCGGGAAGGGAAAGAAGGTCGAGATCGCCAGAATCTCTGGTGCCGCCGAGGTCACGCCGAGAATCGGTGTGGCGGATCTCATCGTCGACCTCGTTTCGAGCGGTTCCACTCTCAAGACCAACGGTCTCAAGGAGATCGACGTCATCACCGAATCGCGGGCGCTTCTCATCGGAAACAAGAAGAGCATCAGATCGAAGAAAAGCGATGTGCAGGAACTCGTGGCGGCGATAAAGAGCGTTTCTGATGCTGAGAACAAGAAGTACCTGATGGCGGACGTCCCAGTAGATTCGTTGGAAGACATCAAGAAGTTCTTGCCGGGCATCGCGGGACCCACGGTAATGAGCATCATGGGCAGGGACGACGTCGTGGCGATACACGTCGTGGTAGACAAGAACAAGGTCCACGATTCGGTCATCAAGCTGAAACATCTCGGTGCAACTGGCATTCTGATAGTCCCGATAGATCGGATGGTACCGTAGGTGCTCTGACATGAACGAGAAATGGATACGATCATCGCTACGAGATGTCCCGCTGTACTACAATCCGAGAATCGACGCCTTCAGGATGGACAACAACGCGAACCTTCTCGGGCCGAATCCGGTTGTCGAGCGAGTGCTCAAGGAAATGGCCGACTCGGATGTCAATTTCTACCCGACGACGTACTCGGATCCTTTGAGAACTGCCCTGGCCGAATTCTACGATCTCGAGATGGACAATTTCATCGCAGGCAACGGCTCGGATGAGATGCTGGATGTCTGCTTTAAGATGCTTCTCCAATGCGGGGAGAAGGTCGTCACCCCCTATCCTACGTACGCCCTCCACTCGTTCTTCGTGAAGGTGAACACCGGAAACATGGTACAGGTAGACTTGAAGGAAGGATTCGAGCTCGACCCGGACGAGGTGAACAGGACGGAAGGGAAGCTGGTCCTACTGTGCACGCCGAGCAACCCGACGGCTAACGCATTCAAGATGGAAGATATCGTGAAGATCGTGGAAGGCAGAGACAGACCTGTCATCGTGGACGAGGCCTACGGAGAGTTCGTGAGAGAATCCTTCATCGGACTCGTCAACGACTACGACAACCTGATCGTCACGAGGACGTTCTCGAAAGCGTTCGGACTGGCAGGGATCAGGGTGGGGTACGCCGTTTCGAACAAGGATTTCGCACAGACCCTCATGAGGGCTAAAACTCCGCTCAGCCTCAACCTTGTGAGCGAGAGAATCGCTATCGCCGCTCTTAAAGACACGAGATTTGTCAAGAAGACCGTCCGCATGGTCGAGAAGAATCGGGGGTCGTTGTCAAAGGGGCTCGGAGCGCTCGGGTTCGAAGTCTTTCCGTCGGATGCGAACTTCATTCTCGCAAAGTCCCCGATGCCCTCGGACCAGTTGGTCTCGAATCTCGCAAAGAAGGGCATTCTAATAAGGGATTTCGGAAAGCTCAGGATGCTCGAGGATTGCGTGAGGATCACTGTCGGCACCGCGGAGATGAATGCCCGTCTGCTATCGAGGCTCGCGGAGGTGCTTGAGGAGTGCCGCTGAACATATCCCTCGCGGATTACGGGGTCGGGAACCTGCACAGCATCCGCAAGGCTCTGGAGAACTGCGGCGCGAGAGTGAAAGTCCTTGCGGACATGAAAGAGCTCTTGGATGCCGAGTGCGTAGTCTTCCCCGGCGTGGGCGCGTTCAGCCGCACGATGGAGAGACTCGTCCCTTACAGAGAAGACATCGTCGATCGACTCCTATCCGGAGTTCCGTGTCTTGGAATATGCATAGGCGCACAGATACTGTTCCAGGGAAGCGAGGAGGGTTCGATCCCCGGGCTTGGATTCATCTCCGGAAATGTTGTCAAACTGAAAGGGAAGAGGATTCCTCACATGGGCTGGAACACGGTCGAGAGCGAGGATGACATGTTCCGAGGAATCGAATCCAGGCACTTCTACTTCGCGCACTCTTACTTTGGGGATCCGAAAGAGGATGTCGTCGTCGGCACAACGGAGTACTACTCCAGATTTCCCACTCTCTTCAGAAAAGCGAGCACTTACGGGACGCAGTTCCACCCCGAGAAGAGCAGCGCATCGGGCATGAGATTCCTTGAGAACTTCGTCAGGTTCGCGGAGGGATGCACCTGATCGTCCTGCCCGCCGTGGACATACTGGGCGGTAAGGTCGTCCAGCTCGTCGGCGGCAAGCCAGGAACGGAGAAGATCATCCTTCCGAACCCCCTGGAAGTCGCGAGGAAATGGGAGAAGCTCGGTGCACCCGGAGTGCACGTCGTCGATCTTGACGCAGCACTGGGCAGAGGGGAGAATCTCGGGGCGATCGAGAGCATCATCAAGAGCCTCTCCATCCCCGTCCAGGTCGGGGGCGGGATGAGGTCGCACGAGAAGATCGATGCCCTGATCGGGCTGGGGGCGGATCGGATCATCGTCGGGACCAGAGCTTTGACCGATCCGGAATGGATGAGACGAGTCTCGATCGACAACCCTCGTAGGATCGTGCTCGCCCTCGACGTGAGGGGGGGCAGGATTCAGTTGAAGGGATGGCAGGAATCGTCCCCGCTAAGGATCGAAGATGTGTTCGAGAGCATCCGGGACGTCCCGCTGGCTGGCGTCCTGCACACGAACGTGGACGTCGAGGGAAGGGGCGCCGGCATCGATGCCGAGGAGATGAGGACGTTCATTCGATCCTGTCCTCACCCGGTGGTGGCCTCTGGCGGAATAAAGAATATGGATGACATCCTTCTACTTGCTGATCTCGGGGCGAAAGCTGCGATAGTCGGCATGGCCCTCTACAAGGGCGACATAGACCCTGAGAGCATATGGAGACGGTCGGCATGAAGGCCAGAAAGGCGAAGGTGCGAAGACAGACGAAGGAGACTGACGTAGAAATAACGATGAACCTCGATGGGACTGGAAGGGGAGTCGTTAAGATCGAGGATCAGTTCTTCAGGCACATGCTGGAGACCCTCGGGAAGTACGCCTCATTCGACCTCGAGCTGAAGAC
>JAJRAH010000025.1 GCA_028679985.1 Methanomassiliicoccales archaeon | reverse complement strand
CATCGTTCCCATAGTAGGCACAGACCTTCACATGGTTCGTATTGGGACCGACTATGCAGCTCTGGACGAGAGCAATCAACCCGGAATCGAAGGCCCTTCTGAACTTTTCCTTCAGTTCTTCAGGATTCCTCACCTTGAAACCCTTGTTACCGAACTTGGCAAACCACAGATGCGAGTACAAGGGTTTGATGATGGCTGGATATGGGATATCTCGGGCGATTTGGTTGAGTTCGTCCATTGAGCCTGGGAAGTAGGTCTCTGGGATCGGTATTCCCAGTCTTGTCGCTTCTCGATATTGTATGCTCTTGTTGATCATTCCCTCGATTATCTTCTCCGGAGGAATGATGAAGTCGAATAAATCCTCCAGTCTCTTTCGATTTCGAGATAGCATCAGAAGAAAGGCATCGGAGGTAGGAAAAATGATCCCTGTCTCATCCAGTCTGGATCCTTCATCTATCAAGAGATCGAGAACCTTATCCGACTCGGTCACGGGATCTGCACATACCAACGGACGGACATACCGTGATCTGAGGCCCGGGGAGCCAGACTTGAAATCTATCCCGACAACAGGTATGCCTATTCTACCTAGACCTCGAGAAATGCCTAGTCCATTTGCATCCATATTGAGGACGAAGACGACTCGGTTCCTCATGGGCAGCTCATCACTGTTTTCGTGGAACTTCAATCGACAATCACTTCCTTAGCGTTTTCGGATGTCGGTCCGAGTATTGCACACATTCGCTCTGCAAGGAACATATGGAACAGATCATTGTAGTCCAGGATGCGGAAGCTCGTCTCGGTAGCGTTGCGGATTGTCATCTGGATCGATGGGTGTCGGTCGAAGTAGATAATTGTCAGGCTCAGATCGGATCCAATGATGTCAGCCGTCCTATCATCTGGCCTAGAAGGAAATCCTCATAGACTCAACGGCGAGATAGACCCGTCCGCTATTCTCGAGGTTGAATAGCATCTCCTTTCGTCGTGATCACAACTTCACGGACAGGGATCTTCCTACCGGACAACCCGACAGCTTCCTCGGAAATCTTCTTCAGACCAAAGCAGCAAGGTACCTCCATGTGTACGATTGTGAGCTCTCTCACTCCGCCATTCTTGACTATCCTTGCTAGCTTCTCGATGTAGGTCCGAGCGTCGGCGAATTTCGGGCAGCCTATCACGATCGCCTTGCCGTCGAGCAACTCCTCGTGGAGGCCGGCATAGGCCACTGCTGCGCAATCGGCTAGGACGACCAACTCCCTATCCCTGAGAAAGGGAGCGGTCTCGGGAACCAGCATGAGCTTGATAGGCCAGTGACCGAGACGCGATCCTCGACTTTCCTCATGCGTAGAACGAGGTTCTGTGTCAAGAATCCGCACCCTCGAGGATGGACAAGCAGTAGCGCCCCTGGGCCGTAGCTCAGTGCGTCTGTCTGTTTCATTGAGATGCTCTTTGACCGCTCGCTCGTCGAATTTCTCGACGTCGCGTTCGACGATTTTCAGGGCGCCCTCCGGACAATCACCGATGCAGGCGCCGAGTCCGTCGCAGAACTTGTCGCTGACGACCTTGGCCTTTCCGTTCACGATTTCGAGCGCTCCCTCGGCACACGCAGTCACGCACTTACCACATCCCGTGCAGAGGTCCTCATCGATCTCAATCACTTTTCTGACGACCAATCTCCGATCACCCTTTCAACATGGCCTTCAGGTCCTCTTCAGGATTGCCGATCGGCATGAGATTGAATTTCTCTTGCAGTGTCCTCAGGTTGTTCGGGGTCACGAATGCTGGTAGAGATGGGCCTATTCTCATGTTCTTCACGCCGAGGGCGAGAAGAGTCAGAAGAACAGCCACGGCCTTCTGTTCGAACCATGAAAGAACGATAGAGAGTGGAAGGTCGTTGACACTGCAGTTGAATGCCTTTGAGAGCTCGACAGCCAATTGAATCGCGGAGTATGAGTCGTTGCATTGACCCATGTCGAGGAGTCTCGGTATGCCGTCGATCGTGCCGAACTCCTTGTCATTGAATCTGTACTTGCCGCATGCGAGGGTGAGTATCACGCAATCTCTCGGTACAAGCTCTGCCAGTTCGGTATAGTAGTTTCTGCCGGGTGTCGCTCCGTCGCAGCCACCGATCAGGAAGAAGTGTCTGATCTTACCAGCCTTGACAGCCTCAATGATCTTAGGGGCCAGGGCAAGGACGGTCTTGTGGTGGTAGCCCGTTTCGAGCTGCTTTCCCGGTCTCTCCGGGAGGTCTCCTATCTCCTTGGCCATGTCGATGATCTGCGAGAAGTCCTTCCTATCAGGAATGTGCTTGACACCAGTGACTGCTGTGATGCCGGTTGTGAACAGCCTATTCTTGTACGTATCCGGCGGGATGAGCACGCAGTTGGTCGTTGCCAGTATCGGCCCTCCGAATGCCGGAAACTCCTTCTTCTGTCTCTGCCAGGCCGTTCCCCAGTTGCCGGCAAGGTGGGGATACTTATTCAACTTCGGATAGCCGTGAGCAGGGAGCATCTCGCCGTGGGTGTAGATGTTGATGCCAGTCCCTTCCGTCTGCTTCAGAAGCTCCTCCAGGTCAAGCAGGTCATGCCCTGTTACCACGATTCCAGGACCCTTTCTCGTCCCCGTCTCCACCTTCGTTGGCACAGGGATTCCGAAATGCTCGGTGTTCCCTTCGTCCAGGATCTCCATCGCCTTCAGATTCACCATGCCGGCTTTGAGAACGAGGTTCCAATGATCCTCCAGGCTG
>JAJRAH010000024.1 GCA_028679985.1 Methanomassiliicoccales archaeon | reverse complement strand
TCTCGACTGCCTGATAGTGAGTATAAGTGTCCACGATCGACGGATAAGGCTCGAAGAGCGACGAGGCTCCCCAGATCGAGATGAAAAGGAGAAGCGCCTGAACGAAGAACAGATTCTCGTTTCCATTCTTGATCCCTAGCAAGATCGAAAGAACGATGAGGGACAGACCGAACCAGTAGATCGGCGGGACGATCTGGAGCAATCCCAACTGGTTCTCTGGCGGTATCCACTCGACGTTCTGCCCGATCGACGACGACACGACGACGGCGAACCCTACAATAGCGAGCATGACCAACAGAGATGATCGAATTCCAAATAGCCCGGCGTAATCCCTCAAATTCGATCCCCTCCTAGCGACGTATCCCGGTAATTGAAGCCTTGTCCATATTAAGACTTCTGTCTGGGAAGACAACTCGAATACGTAATGAGGATCCGCTTCTGGCACGATCGAAACGCGGGAATTCATAACAATCGAACACACGCGCTATCCGATGTTTCGATCGCCGAATTCCAATAGACGACAACCAAAGATGCTTTTGCAGGCGATGCGCAATAGGCTAGGAACTCTTATATGCCTCGTTCATCCTAGCTGAGCGGGAGCCCATGAAGGTCCTCATGGTCGGCGAGCGCCCTAAGAGGGACGTGGACAACGGACTTGAGAACCACATCAAGAACCTCCTCGATAACCTGCAGAACACGGAGGACGTAGACATACTATTCTCTTCGTTCCTGAAGAGCGAGATTCCATGGGAGAAACGCACCTCACTGTCTTTCAAAATCTCGTTTGACATCCCCGTCCGGTACCTGCTCTCTCTATCGGCTTTCACGCGGAAATTCAGACCGGACATCCTTCACGTTCACGGTTGCAGCGTTTCGCCATATACATACTTCCAGATATTCTCGCCATTCGACTTCAAGAGAGTGCTGACCGTCCACGGAATAACGTCTCAAGAGGCAAAAGGGGGAAACTATGGGGAACTGCCTAGAATGATGAGCTTCCTCTATGAACTATTGGAGAAGTATGCGTACAGAAGGGCCGACCGCATCATCGTGCTAAACAACGGAAAGAAGAAATGGATAAGCGAGAGGCATGGAAAGAGAATCGGCGACAAGACCGTCGTGATAAATAACGGGGTCAATATGGACACGATCGCTGAGATATCTGCAATAGAAGGGCTGAGAGAAAAGCAAAGGAGTGAAATTGGAGTCCCTAACGACAGCTTTGTGATATTCTTGGCAAAGGGTTTCGTGCACTGCAACGGTCAGGAATACCTGATAAGAGCGATGCCAGATCTTGTCCGATCCAGAGAGGATATCAAGCTGGTGCTTGCCGGCGATGGTCCGACGATGAAACCGATGAAAAAGTTGAGTGAAGAGCTCGGGGTCGCTTCGAGCATAAGGTTCCTCGGGACGATTCCAAACACGGAAGTCTTAAAACAAGTGTTCGCGTCCGATGTCATGGTACTCCCGTCCACGAGACACGGAGGAGTGGAGGAAGGATTCAGCATATTCCTCCTCGAATCCATGGCCATGGGGAAGCCGGTGGTGGTAACGAGGGTGGGCGGTAGCCTCGAATGCATCGTGGATGGGCAGAATGGATTGCTGATCCCAGAGGAGGATTCCGGAGCGATAGTGTCCTCTATTCTTAGACTGCATGATGATTCGGAACTTCGGGAAAGACTAGGCAGAAGAGCGAGGACTGACGTGATCGAGAGATGGACATGGCAGAAGAACGCAGAGAGCGTCCATCGCGAGTACCTGAAGCTGATTTCTCAGGACGGGAGCAGAACAGCGACATGATTGGACACTCATGGAACCCGAGATACAGTAGTGGCTCGCTTTGGCACGTTAAGTAGATTATCATGAAGATTGTTCAGGACTGCGATGTGGCTGCCCGGTCATCTCGCGGTTGCTTTCCTGATATGTACACCTTTGCTCCTGTATTCGCGTAGGAAGGGTGAGGATCCGATTCTCGCCCTAGTCTACGTGGCATTCTTTGCAGTTTTTCCCGACTTCCTGCACATCGGTGACTTTCGCATGGTCAGCCACAGCCTGATCGGGCTTGCGGCTCTGGTCCTGATAGCATTGGTTATCCTTTTCTATGTATCGGAGGTCCGGAAATCTCTGGTAGCGATTGCCTCGATTGCGGTGGGGGCGCATCTGTTCGCAGACTGGATGTACGGACACTTCTTCCCCCTGTTCCCGTTCTCGATTGAATACGTCTCACTGAACACCTTCAATACGTATGTGGACGTGATGGCGGAGATCGCCCTGTTCGCTGTGGCGACGGTGGTCTTCGCAGCACTAGTGATCTCCGGACGTCATGACTGCAGGAGCGTCAAGACCGCGCGGGGGGCGAAGTTGGGATATCTGGTCCTCTTGCTCCCGTTCCTCGCGATGACCGTTCTTGAGACGGTGTATTTTGTCCAGAACATGTTGATCATAGGGACTGGTGTGACTAGGTTGATTCTCCTGGCAATCTTCGGCGTTCTTCTTGGCGCGACCTTGCTAGTGATAAGAGAAGTGCTAGAACTGTGAGAAAGCCTCCGCAGAAAAAGCGGAGAAATGATAGAGATAAAGGGGTACCTTTTTCTACTAGGAATTATCGAAATCGATAACAATCGAAACTGCTGGCTCGGACGAGAAACATCGACAACTTCGCAATTGTGCCGAGAAAGGTTTATGTACCGAACATCACCAATTACCGCTCAACCGTCGGGAGTCTGCAAGGAATCTCGAGGTAGAGCAGAAAGATCATAGAAGTGAGGCGGGAGGGTTCTCGGTTCGAGGGCGAGGATCCTTTGCCGTGCTCAGAGGGGGAGG
>JAJRAH010000167.1 GCA_028679985.1 Methanomassiliicoccales archaeon | reverse complement strand
ATTGATCAGGAATCTTCTTGATGACGACGGGTTTCCCACATCGACAGATTACCTCTTCCGAGAGATCGTAGAACATCTCCGCCTCTCCCTTCGAGATCATCAGATCCCTTATCATCTCCTTTGCCCGTTCGACTGGGAGACCCGCATACTCGCCGCAGTTATCATTCATACGGCCTGTGTGGAACCCGTCCCTGTAAATGATCTTCTTGGCTTCGTCCAATTTCGGATCTGTGATCTCGCTTATCCCCATTCTCTCCGTTATCTCAACAGCTGGGAGCGGCCCCCACCCTTTGGTATCGATGATGGGTATCGGCGCTATACTTCTGACCTCTTCTGGATCGAGACCATACTCACGCAGAGCATTCTCATCCTCCTGCAGCATCCTAAGGGCAATCCAGTCATCCGGGGCGTCCGAAGGAACGCTCGTGACAAGCCCTGTTCCGACTGCGGGGTCGCAGAAGTTCGCCGGCAGTACGATTATCGGGCGATGAATGACCGGAGCCACGCACTTCCCTCCAACGAGATCCTTTCCTCTTATGGTGCCGACGACCTCGAGACCGTCCTTCTGGTGTCTCATCTTCTCGAAAGAGGGCCTGCTGATGATCCATATCTCGTCATTCTTCCCGACCTTGACGTATTCGACATCGGGATTGACCCAGAAATTAGTCTGACCGTACACTGTCTCGGGCCTGAGAGTGGCTGCGACAAGGTACAGATCTCCGTACTTGAACTTCAATAATGAATACTCGACCGTCTCTGCTCGTCCTCCCTTCTGGAGGTCGGTTTCCGAGGGATCGACAGCGACCGGACCGCAATCGACGCAGGCGGGAGCGAAATAGGGTTTCTGGATCAGGAGTCCCCGCTCCTTCAGTTTCCGAAACTGCCATTGAATGAACTTCTGGTAGTCCGGGTATATCGTGCATGTGAATCTACGCCAATCGGCGAGAAATCCGAACCGTTTCCAGTACTGATTGACATACACATCGTTGAAGAACTTGACAACCTTCACCGGATCGCTGAGATTCGCGAGCTCTCCTTCGGGACATCCATTTGCCAACATGTAATCGACAGTCGCAGGATCCCTGGATCTTATCCTGTTGGCAAGACTGATCGCTCCGTTGCCAGTCGCATGAGTCCCCACTGGAAACAGGACATTGTAGCCGATCATGCGAAGGTATCGCGTGATTGCATCGACGTAAGAGAATCCCCTCATGTGACCGACATGGAGATAGCCGGTGACTCCCGGATACGCGAATATCATCATGAACTTGCGACGTGAGTCCGCTTCGGATTCATTGATTCCAGAGGTGTACCATCGTTCTTGCCATTTCGCTTCGATCTCGGTCGATTTACCCACCATGGAGTACCTTCGCCACGGTATGAGGAAAGGCTGTAAAGAGGGTTTCGGTGTTCAGACATTACAGACAAGTCTTGTGGAAGCGCAGCCGGACGCATGCTTCGTGTTCCAGATTGATCATGGTTGTATGACTCTGTATGACAAATCGGCAAATATTTATATACGCAGTATGACATAGCGTATGACGTTCGGTACAGGACTGAGGTGGGCACCGTAATGGATGGCGAGAGAATATCGCTGAGACTTGGAAGAGAGGAACTCGAACTCCTTGATCGGTTTATCGAGGAGCACGCGGAATTCTCGAACAGATCCCAGCTCGCAAGGGTCGCCCTCCATTCGTTCATTGAAGCGAAAGGGACTCAAGTACCAGAAATGAATGAATTGGAAATCCCAGTCAAGATACCACGGGCAGCTCTCGGTGTGATGGAGGGCATGGTGAGAGCCGGGATCTACAACTCGATTGGTGGGGCTATCGAAGACTGCGTTCGAAAGGAATTCGTTCCAAAAGAATACTTTGAGGATGTGAAGAGAAAGATCTTCGAGACGAAGCGGGAAACTCTCGAAGTCGTGCCTGACTGAGTCTTGTCGTGAACGATGAGACAGTCGGACTGAGTGTCAAAGGCCTGCAGAAGGGATGGGATGCACGGTTTTGCCTAGCGCAAGGCCGCGTGGTCAGCCTGCTCCAACTCGGTCGCGACCTGGGGGTCAAATGAACATGGACAAGACTATGAAAACTGAGCAGATCGTCGAGATGATTAGTAAGGGGATGATAGAACCGAAGATCTCGGTTGTAGGGTGCGGCGGCGCTGGGAACAACATAGTCAATGGCATCTACTGGAACTGCAAGAGCAATGTTGAGACCATTGCGGTGAACACCGACGAGAAGAAGCTCGAGAAGGTCGATGCACACAAAAAGGTCCTGATCGGGAAGGACGTAACGCAAGGGATAGGTGCGGGAGGATTCCCCGAAGTAGGGGAATACTGCGCCGAGTGTGCAAGACCGACCCTCAAGGAGGTCCTCAAGGGGAGCGACATCGTCTTCGTGATCGCTGGAATGGGCGGAGGAACCGGTACTGGAGCTGCTCCAGTCGTCGCCGAGGTGGCGAAAGAACTTGATGCGGTGACTTTCGCGATTGCAATCAATCCGTTCTCCTTCGAGAAAGACAACTTGAAGAGGGCGGGCGAAGGACTCCGAAGGCTTCGCGGAGCTGCCGAGACGACCTTGGTCCTCGATAATGATAGGCTGCTTGAGATCGCTGGGGACATCGCGGTCAGAGACAGTTTCGCCATCATGGAGCGGAGCATAGTCAAGATCATAGAATCGGTCTGCTCGAAGATAAGCGAGTCATTCATAACCCAGATAGCCGCTGACGTCGAGGAGATGCTTCACGAAATAGACGAAGAAGAAGCTAGCGAGCTGACTGAAATCCCCGCACCGGAGGCGGAGCTGATCCATGCTTCGGTGGGCGAGATGGGCGGTTTACAGTTCAGCGGTTTGAACCCGGATTTCGCAGCGCGCTGATCTTCAGAATCCTAGATCGAAGGGAGCAGGCTAGTAAATACGGCGGGCAACACCCGCTAGTCTATTTCTATATAATATCGAAATCCCGCTGAGTCCGACTCATCTACAGCGTTCTGCATTATTTCGCGCCCCTGATCGACTGCAACTTCGATCGAGGCAACAGAATCGAAGGGTTCATGAAGCCAGTTGTCGATTGAGTCGCGTGCTCATCGGTCTAATTGTGAACCCTATCGCAGGGATGGGAGGAAGAGTCGGTCTCAAGGGAACGGATGGGGAGCCAATCTTATCGGAATCGGTGAAGAGAGGCGCGGAGCCGATTGCCGGGGCGAGGACCCTCGAAGCCCTTCGTGCCGCAGGACCCTTGGACCAGCACGATTTCCTCACGACCGCAGGTGATATGGGGGAGCACCCTCTGCGCGAGGTCGGAGCGAGATATGAGGTCGTCTACGTCCCTTCCTCGCCTACCTCTTCGAAGGACACTGTGGAGGCTTGCAGGAGGATCGCCGATCGAGGGGCTCAGATAATGATCTTCGCGGGAGGAGACGGAACTGCGAGGAACGTAATGGACGCGATCGATCTGAGGATTCCGGTCAT
>JAJRAH010000166.1 GCA_028679985.1 Methanomassiliicoccales archaeon | reverse complement strand
GGACCAACCTACTCCACCGTGGAAGAAGTTAAGTTGAAAGGATAACCCCCTGCCGATTACTGGTAGGAAGCCTGCCTCTGTAGTGTTGACAACGAAGTCAGCGTCGTCGCACCACAGTTTTCACAACCGTAGATCAATATGCCGAATGCTAAGAGTAGTTGGTCCCAATAATAGTGTCCGTTCAATCTCTCGGAACCGAGGAATTCTATGTTGGACGGTCGGAGATTCATGCGGAGGGACAGTGAAGGCGGCATAGAGGGTTTGCCCCTTCAGCTCATGATCATGGTCGTCATTGCCGGAATAGGAACTGCCGTGATCTTGGGATGGATGACAAACCTGGAGGCTCCAAGTACAATAGGAGCAGTCTATTCGTCTCCCACTGAGATAGTGCTCGAGGACGCTGACGGCGATGGAATTCACGAGAGCGATGATATTGACATTGTGATCAGAGTGCTTGACCAGAAGGGCGATGGTGTGCAGGGCGCGAGTGTCGTGCTCGACGGAGCGGGTTTGGTCGACTCGCTGGATGGCACACACGTGCACGGTCTGACGGACGAATCTGGGAAGGTAGAATTCTCTGGATTACATGCCTCACAGGCCGGTGAAATGATCGGCTTCGTGTCGGTGTCGGTGACCAAGAGCGGGTACGGAACAGACACTAGCCTGACCATCCCGGTCATATCCGAGTGAACGCGATGAAACATCTTGACACAAGAGGACTGGAGGGGCTTCCCCTGAAGCTTCTTATAGTGCTCCTCCTTGTCTCCCTGTCCTCCCCGCTTGTCTTCGAAAGTCTGCAGTACCACGAACGAACAGTTGCGATCGAGAGCCTCAGAACACTGAGCGAGAGAATACGATCAGTTGTGTTGTCCGCGTTTGTCTCCGGACCCGGAAATATCAGGACAATCGATGTGACTATTCCCTCTTCGATAGAAGGTGAGCAAAGCTGGATCGAGATCGGAGGGTCCGAAGACTCGGTCGAATCGCTATCGATAAGGTGCTGGATCGGGGAGCACAAGGTCATTGCCTTGTACTTGGAAGATCCCCCCGTCCGGATGTCCTCGCAGAGCGGGGATGCCTTGACGATCCGCTCCCCCGGCTCTAAACTGGAGGTCTCGTGCGTACAGACCGAGAGAGGAGTAATAGTACTGGTGGGAGTGGGCCATACTTGATGGAATTCGTCCTGTCGAAGCTGTCGCTCGTTGCGATTGGAGTCGTTTTGGTCGCTGCCGTATCTGGAATGTTCGACAGTCTCGACGACAAGACGGAGTGGCGCTCTGCCAAGGAATGCGTCGACCGCGTTTCACAAATCCTCAATACGATAGAATCATCCAATGACGCCACGAGTTGCAGACTCGTGATGAGCGAATTCCTGCCATCAAGAGACAGCAGGCTTGACATAGCCAAAGGTTCTGTTTGGCTTATCTGGGGGGACATTAGATGCGCGGCGGAAACGTCCCCGAGGATCATGCTGTACGATGGAAGGAACGGTACGATTGAGACAGACACTCTGTCCTGTGGTTACGATGATGAAATAACCGTCGAGTATTGCGTCCCTGGAAACAATGCGGTGCCTTCAATTCACATCGAGAAGGTATCGACGAGCCCGCTGACAGCTCTAACGAACCTCTCGCACTCAACGATCGTGTTGTATATGTAGAAGGATGCCCTGGCGCATCCGTCGATTCCTCTGGATGTGAAGAACGGATGAGTACAGTGCATTCCGGAGCGGATCATTACCTTATCCATTTCGTCCAGAATCATCGCGACATCATGCGATCCCAGGCCATCCACGTTGAAAGACATGATGCTTCCCCGCTTCCGCGGGTCGACGGGCTCGAGGATCCTAATGAGCTCTATTTCCATCAACCGTTTCGTCACGAATGAGTTCAAGGCGGTGTCGTGATCTCTTATTTCCTCCATCCCGATTGTCGATAGATAGTCTACGGCCGCGCCTGACCCAATGACGCCGGAGTAGTTCATCAATCCCGCCTCGAATCTATCAGGAGCCGGAAGGTATGTCGCACTGTCATATTCCGTCAAGCTGACTCCTCCACCGCCGGTGATCAGTGGCTCGATGTCTTTGCCTGCCCCTTCCTCCGCGTACAAGACACCGACGCCGGAGGGCCCCAGCATTTTGTGCATTGAGAATGCGTAGAAGTCCACGCCCAATCCTTTCACATCGATCTTCATATGTGGAGCGGCCTGAGCTCCGTCCAGCATGACCAACGCTCCGTGGTCATGAGCAATCTCGACTACCTCTTTTGCCGGGATAGTCGTTCCCGTTACGTTGTTCGTATGAACAAGGCTTACGATCTTGACGTCTTTAGACAGTGCTCTCTTGAATGCTTCGAGGTCGAAAATGCCGTCCGAGGGTGTCTTCACAAACTTCCTCTTAACCCCGACCGACGTCGCAAGCTGCAGCCAAGGCACATGGTTGCTATTGTGTTCCATATCTGTCGTAAGGACCGCGTCTCCTTTCTTGTACCTCAGACCCTTTGCCACGAGATTCAGGCCCTCCGTGCAATTCTTGGTGAATGCGATCTCGTTCGGGTTGGCACATCCGATAAAGTGTGCGATCTTCTCTCTGGCTTCATCGATCTTGATCGAAACCTGAGTCGCCAGGTGATGGACGCTCCTTCCTCCGCAAGCGGGGAAGTCGAAGTAGTAGTCGTTGGCCGCTTCGATCACCTGTCGCGGCCTGAAGGTCTGACATGCGTTGTCGAAGTAGACGATATCCCCCCTTCTGGAGGAGTAAATTGGAAAATCCCTGCGAACTCTCTCAACGTCCATTTGATCTCACTGGGAGAGAGAAATACGCCGTATATATCTGCTTCCACGGCGCTAGAAAAGCATGTGCTCAATTCCCGGCGAGATTGTCGACAGGCGTTCGCGTTCCAATAGATCACGAACGAATTCCAGCATCTGGAGCTATCGTCTGATTGCCCAGAAATCAGGGGTATTAATATT
>JAJRAH010000165.1 GCA_028679985.1 Methanomassiliicoccales archaeon | reverse complement strand
TCACTCCGAGGACCGCTTCAAGAGCCTTCAGTCCTTTCTCCATCTCCATCCGCTCGCCCTCCTCATTGAGCCTGAACGGGTTGAGATGCGCGTAGCCATGATGCCCGACTTCGTTTCCCCTCTTCGCAATGTCCTTCACGAGATCTGGATGCTCCTCGGCCAGCATACCCGGGACATAGAATGCTCCCTTGAGTTCTTCCGCGTCCAAGAACTTCAATATCCTTGGTATCGCTACGTTGTAATCGTACTGCCCTTGCGATAGGACGATCTGACTGAAGGGTTCTCCTTCCTTGACGGCTCCAGTCCGTCTCATGATGTTCTTCCACGAGATGTCGCTATCACAATCGAATGTCAGACATACCGCGCACTTGGCTCCGTTTTTCCACATCATCTCACCGACCCGTCATGTTCGATTCGAATCTTAATCTCTTTGAATGCAGGACGATAGAGGGACTCGTTAAATATCAGTACATACCTGAACAAATCTTGGTCAGGGTGTCGACCTGGAGGTGCGGACATGAAGGTTGTTTTCACAGAGCTGACAGAACATGCGGATTTCATCAGGACCACTTTTCCCGATGATGAACTCGTGGTATTCGATCGACCTCTCGATGAACAGCAACTCGTCGAAGCTTCGAGGGACGCGGAGATCATATCAGTTTTCATCTACACTCAGGTGACTAAAGCTGTAATCGATTCCCTGCCAAACCTGAAACTGATCGTTACCAGGAGCGTCGGCTTCGATCACGTTGCTGCGAGATATGCCATCGAGAAGGGCGTAATCGTCTGCCATGTCCCTGACTACGGCGCCCATGTTGTGGCAGAGCATGTGTTCGCGCTTCTCCTCGCGTGCGCAAGGAAGATACCTTCAGCGGATGCATTCGTGAAGAACGAGAAGAAGTTCGATTTCTCACGATTCCTAGGTCTTGAGTTGATGGATAAGACACTCGGAGTTGTCGGAACAGGCAAGATCGGCGCTGCGGTCATCGACATCGCCGAGGGATTTGGGATGAAGATAGTAGCCTACGATGTGTATCAGAATAAAAGCCTGGCTACGAAATACGGTTTCCCATATCTGTCCCTTGACGAGGTTCTGGAGAAGAGCGACTTTGTCACGCTTCACACGCCTCTTACTCCTGAAACTCATCACCTCATCGATGCTAGGGCCATTTCGAAGATGAAGAAGGGCAGCATCCTTGTCAACGCCTCCCGGGGTGGCGTGCTAGACAGCGTGGCGTTGAAGGAAGCCCTGGAGTCAGGTCACCTCTGGGGCGCTGGAATCGATGTCCTCGAGGACGAGGCGCACCCGGAGGCAAATCCCCTCCTGGACGCCCCGAACCTCATAATCACTCCGCACTCGGCGTTCTACACGAAGGAGGTGCTTTCGAGAATCACGGAACTCACAATAGAGACGATCCGCTCCTTCAAAGAAGGGAAGCCGACGAACAGAGTGCCATCAGAATATCTATAAGGTGAGTGTTAGAATTTCGCCATCCGACCGGTCTTCCGTCCGAAAGCGTACGTAAGAAGTGGCGGGGCCACCAGAGTCGTCAGCAACGACATGAATACCACGACTGAGAACATGTCGTTGGAAATCGACCCGATCGACAGGCCGACCGACGCGATGATGAGGCCGACCTCTCCTCTTGGAGCCATGCCAATGCCTACGATTGCCGCCGACTTCGCTCCGAGCCTGTAGGCTCCGATCCCGCATCCGATGAACTTCGTCGCGATTGCCACGAACGAAATGATCAGCGCGAGCACCGCAATCCCTCCAAAAGTCGACAGATTGACCGAGATTCCGATGTAGAGGAAGAAGAAGGGGACGAGGAACTCGTTTATCGCCCCGAACTGCTCCTCCACATTGAAGATATCCTTGAACTCCGCGAAGACCATCCCGGCCAGGAACGCCCCTACGATCGCAGCCAGACCGACGTACGATGCCATGGCAGACAGGCCGAAGCAGACGATAAGTGCAACGGCGAGGGGGCTTATCTTGCGCCTCAGGCTGAGGGGCCTAGGAAGAGTCTTGAAGTCCGGGGTGTGCTTTCTGAATTTTGGGAGCATGCCAGATCCCACGAAGACGACGGCTACGACAAAAAGCACCGCCAAAGCCGCGACTATCACCGTGTTGACGATGTCGAGAGCACCGCCGCTCGCAATTCCGCTCACCATTGCCAGAACGACAAGTCCGAGGATATCGTCTATGACAGCGGCTCCGATTATCACCTTGGACTCGATGCTGTTCATCAGGTTCATGTCCTTGATGACCCTCGCGGTGATCCCTACGCTCGTCGCCGTCATGGCAGCACCGATGAATAGAGCCTCAATCTGAGGATAACCGGAGTAAGCGATCAGCAGATAGCCGAAAATGAAGGGAAACACCACACCCAGAACCGCAACGAGGATCGCAGTCCCCCCGACCTTCTTGAGCTCGCTGAACGGTGTCTCGAGTCCGATCGAGAAGAGGAGGAAGATCACGCCGAGCTCCGCAAGGACGCTGAGCACCTCGATATTCGTACCTAGCTCAAGGAAATCGAACAAGAACGTGTTCCCGATGATTATTCCGACAATGATTTCGCCGATGACCGGCGGCAAGCGAATCATTTCGAAAACGATGGCTGCAATCTTCGCGAATAGGATGAGGACGAAGAGCTGGAACAATATGAGCTCAATCAGGGTTCCACCTCACCAAGAGATCGAAAGACGAGTCCTGCATCCCATTCCCGTGTCCATTATGGAGTATTGGCTCATGAATCTTACCATTCAGATGCAAGACAGCTCAACGACGGCGAGAGAGATTTCAAGTGAATAGAATAATGTACACGTTCCGTACCATACTCGATTAGAAAGATATTAATCATAATCGGGGAAGCATGTGAACTATGTCGATGTGGAAGAAGGTACCGGCTGGTAGGGATCCTCCAAGGGTTGTGAACGTGATCGTCGAGACGCCCCAGGGGAGCAAGAACAAGTATGAGATAGCCAAGGAGTTCGACGGAATTCTCCTTGACAGGGTCCTGCACTCGAGCGTTGTTTTTCCGATTGCCTATGGGCTGATACCGAGGACGTATTACGACGACAATGATCCACTCGATGCGATGGTGATAATTAGCGAGCCGACCTTTCCAGGCTGCGTCGTCGAGGCACGACCTTTGGGTATCTTGAGAATGCTCGACGAGAAAGGGCAGGACGACAAGATACTGACTGTGGCCGTCGATGATCCACGCTACAAGGAGTACCTGGAACTGGAAGACCTTCCTCTCCATCAGTTGAATGAGATCGCTGAGTTCTTCTTGACATATAAGCGCCTCGAGGAAGGCAAGAGCACGCAGGTCATCGGATGGGAGCGACGTGATTCCGCTCTGAGGGCCGTAAGCAGGGGACTCAAGCTGTTTGAGACGAAGTTCATTCAGAGAGGCAGACACCCGCGACGTGAAACGAAAGCATGATCGTCGGGATTCCCGATGAAGCTGGATTCATCGCTATCATAGACTGGTGACAATGCTCGATCGACTCTGCTGACATCTTTAATTCGTAAGAGTTAAGTAATGATCAAGGGTTATGTCTCTACAAACATATCGATAAGAGGAGGGTTGTTGATGAAAAGGAATTCGATACTCGTCATAGTCATCGTGCTCGCGATAGTGGTGATATTGATCGCGGCGGTAGTATTACTACCAGGCAAGCAGAGACTTATGTTGGCGACGACGACAAGTACGCAGGACTCGGGGTTGCTCGACTACATACTTCCAGATTTCGAAAGCAAGTACAATTGTGTTGTAGACGTTGTAGCTGTTGGATCAGGACAGGCGATGGAGATCGGCAAGAGGGGCGATGCTGACGTTCTCCTAGT
>JAJRAH010000164.1 GCA_028679985.1 Methanomassiliicoccales archaeon | reverse complement strand
TTCCATGAATTCGATGAGGCGGGGGCGATTCTCTTGCCAATCGGTACGAACAGCATCATCGTGCATCGTGCGTGGCGGGAGCAGTTGAAACTGCAATTTGGCCTCCTCAGCGATTTTGACGGCAAGGTCAGCAACGAGTATGGGGTGCTCTGCGGGGAAGAAGGCTACCTCAAGGGAAGATCAAATAGAGCGGTCTTTGTCGTCGACAGCGAAATGATCGTGAGATACAAATGGATAGCCGATGACCCGTCTTTCGAACCAGACTACGACGCTGTTCTCGATGCTGTGAAGAAAGTGAAGGCGTCCGCGTGACAGGTAGCATAGTATCTATCCCGCTTCGAGCTCGAACTGATAGAATTCCGGATAACTCCAACTGCATACGATACTCAGTCCTTTGAAAAGAGCGGGGACCTCGGTTCTTTCGATCCTCTCTTCGACCGGCGGGCCGAAGCTGGTCGGAACCTTCTGGAAGTCGATAACGGTCAATCGACCGCCAGGCCTCAGGACTCTGAGCACTTCGGACACGAGGGTCTCCTTCTCCTCGACCTCGTGCAGAACATTGACGATCACGACGCGATCCAGGACCTTCGACCCCATCGGCAGCAAAGGCAGTTCGGATAATACCGGTGAGATCCGTCCCCTCTCATCATCATTCGCTCTCGAAATCAGAGTGGAAAGCATTTCCTTCTGGGAATCAATGGCAATCACCTGCCTCACGACTCTGCTGAGCGGGATCGCCACGTATCCTATTCCGCACCCGACATCTGCACAGATCTCGTCCTTTGAAGGGTTGGCGCGTTGAACGATCTCCTCGGCTGGCTGCACACGTTGTCTCTCTTCGTCCACTAGCTTCTTCTTGCTACTCGGATCGAAGCGATGACCCACGATCTACTACCTCCTTCCCAGCCTTGCATGTCTGATATGCAGGCTACCTCCATCTCTCGCCTTGTTTCGATCGAATTCGACGATCTCGAGGGGGGCAGCATGCATGGGGGAATCGACGACTAGGGTTTCGAATTCCCCTCCTTCCCCCGAGATATTGATTCCGCGAAGGATCGCAAGCTCCTTCAACCGATTGATACTATCGGAATCGATAACAGTTCCCAACCACCTTTCATCCAATCCTTCCGCGAACACTCCGACTATCACGGCTTTGATTCCGCAGTGCGCGATCTCCCGAAGGAGCATCTCCTGGTTCTTCCTCCAGAGCGGTGCGAACGTTCGGAGACCCAGATCTTCGCACACGCCATTGATCCTATCCCATTGGTAGTCAGAGGCTATCGCTCCTACAATGACACCGTCGACTTCCAGCCCCGACAAAGCGCGAGACAGGGCGTAGAGATCACTCTCCTCGGATCCCGTACTCGGTTCAGTCACTAGCTCCTTCTTCATGGACTCGGCGATCATTGGAAGAATATGCAAGTTCGGCGTGTGGAACATCCAGGAATGAGGATCTGAGGGCAGAACGCTTACCAGTATGTCGACGCAGTGCCCTTGCTGTTCCATCAGATACGCAGCGTAAGTTGAATCCTTACCTCCAGAGAACAACGCCGCCAATCTCACGATAGATGATTCCATTCTCTCGGACATCAATCTTTCCAGGGAGAGGGATCACTTTCGATATGATGCGAGCCATAGCGCTGACAATCTTAATTACCGCACAAGGGCATGCCAAGTCGGATGTACTGCCCCAAGTGCGAGAGGATGATCAAGAAGGAGCGGATCGAAGAGATAAGGGAGGAACTGAAGAGGAGATTCAAGTCGGAGTCTCTGGAGAGGGGTCTCTGCCCTGTCTGTGGAACACCGCTCATAGACAAATCCAAGGAACGGGAGGGTCGGTCTGCGCCTTGACAATCTGACATCGGACGATTTCGAGAAGGTCATGAAGAGGAAACCGATTATCATCCTTCCCGTCGGAGCGACGGAGGCACACGGTGCTCACCTGCCGCTCGCCACGGATTCACTCCAGCCCGAGGCGATCGCAGACATGCTCGCCGAACGGATCGGAGGATTGGTCGCCCCTCCAATCAGATACGGGCAGCACAGCTCCACACGGAACATGCCCGGAACCCTCTCCATAGAATTCGATACGCTCAGGGACATCATATATGACATTCTGCATTCTCTGGTCAGAAACGGCGCAGACAAATTAGTCGTTCTCAGTGGCCATGCCGGTGCCGCGCACATGGCAGCATTGAAACTTGCATGCGAACGAATAGTGGAAGAATCCCAGGTCAAGCTGATGCTTGTTGCCGACTACGAACTAGCTAGGGAATCGATCCCCGATGAAAAAGAAGACGGACATGGAGGGCTCATTGAAACGTCAAGGATGTTGGCAGTTGAGGAGAAGATGGTCAAGAAAGCGAGGAAGAAGGGAAGATTCTCAGACAAACGGCACATGGTCGTTTCAGACCCCGAGACATGCTATCCCGATGGATTCGTGGGGGATGCTCCTCGAGCGACTGCGGGACTCGGAAGGACTATCAACGATCACATTCTGGACAGACTTGTCAGCTTGGTAGATTCAAACTTCGGAGTGAGTGAATGGACGAGAAGAAGAGGGCGGCACTCAAAGCGGTAGAGTGGGTCAAGGACGGTATGATTATCGGTCTCGGTACAGGCTCGACATCGTACTATGCCATCGAGGC
>JAJRAH010000163.1 GCA_028679985.1 Methanomassiliicoccales archaeon | reverse complement strand
GTCGTAGTCGTTAGGTCTTCTGACGTGAAGTTCGCCCAGCTTATTCCGTTAAGCTGGACCGTCACATCTGCCCAGGCTACGTCCTCAGTCGGGGCCGTGCACGTCATCTTATACCCATTGGCGTAGTTGGTCCTGCTCAGGTCCAGAGTCGGCGCAACATTTGTGTTGCCTCCGAAGCCGAGGACCATGACGTACAGAACGGCCGCCAGAACGACGGTAATCGCAACCATCAGGATGGTCGCAATGACCGGGGATACCGCTTCCGCATCTCTGCGGACAGTCCAAATCTTCTTCATGGTTTTGTCCTCCTGCGGACCTTTTCGGCCCGCGTGATAGTGAATACGCCGGAGCGGAGTTTATATAGGTTTGCGGCCTGTTATCAAAGGAGAGCGTTGTTGACTTCGCTTATTGACGAATATGAACGCCTGGCTATGTCGCACTTTCCTGGACGTAAAGAAGACATAGTCTTCTTATCAGAGACGAAGCTCCAGAAAAACGACGACTTTCGGGAGAATTGTGCCCTCGCGCAAGGGATTACTGTCCGGGCCTTATGCCTGTCTTGTCGAAGATGCAAGGGATGATCCCTACCATCGACGGCCTGTTCCTGACCTTTTGAACGATCAGGAACTTCTTGAACTCGTGCCCCACCTTCTCCCTATCGAGCTCGAGTATTACGTCGGCCAGGTCCTCGACGCTGCTCTGTATCCTCGATTCGTGGACACCTTTGAGCATCGTCATGAGGGTGACGCTCTCTGAGTGCTGCGTATGCGCCTTTATCGTGCGCATGGACATGAGCACCTCGGCGCTGTCGTAGTTCTCGAGGAAGAAGTCGAGAGAGTTTATCACGACTCTGAAAGGGGGCGTGAGCTTCGATATCTCGTAGGACAGGAATGTCAAGAGGTTCTCCTCCTTCTTGGTCTCGGATTCCTTGAACCTCCTTATGTCGCTGAGCGATATGCCTTCCTGACGGTATCTGCTGATCTCCAGCTTCTTCGCGAGCACGCCCTCATAATACCTGGAGCCTATGTTGACTATGCTCAGGTCCGTGCGCCATCCGTACTCGCGCATTACGCTCAGGACGTCCTCGTCCCTTTCTGTGGATGTGAAGTATGTCACCAGCTCCTGCCCAGCGGAGGCGAACTGCTTCGCGAAGAATTCCGTCCCCGAGCCCGGAGAGCCCGTGACCAGCACGGTCGAGCCTTTCTGGATACCGCCCCCGATATGCTCGTCCAAGGCGGGGATCCCGATGCTCGTGAACTTCATCTCAGGCCTCCTTTCCAGTCGCGCGGAGCCCCTGATCGCACACCAGGTTGAGTATGTTGTTGAGCTCCGGGGTCGAGTGCTCCTCGACCGAGAGGATGATCGTGTAGGCGTCCTTCGCCCTCAGCCCTGAAACGAGTATGTGCAGGAACTCGGACAGGATCCAGTTGTTGTTGTGTATGGCGAGGGAGTTGATGGAGTCTATGATCACCAGCTTCTCCTTCGCCTGAGACCGCCTGAGCAGGTATTCCACCTTCAGCATCAGGTTCTCGAGCATCGTTGGGCTCTCCACCAACGTCGTGTGCTCGTCGAGCTGCGATGCGGAAGCCCCCATCATGATGTGGGAGATGCAGTCGACGAAGCAGATCTTGGACGTGTCTATGTCGAGGGCCTGCAATATCCGCTTGATCCCTTCGAAGGATATCGTCGCGGTCACGTACACAGTGTCCATGCCTTTGCGGTTCGCGAAAAGATCGATCATGCCTCTGAGGACCTCGAGGTAGTTGTCCACGCTCATTTGCAGGGACACGGCCGAAGAAGGAGAGAGCTCCTCTAGCTGGGCCGCGAGGTTCTGGGCGATCTTCGCGTCCGTCATCCGGTGCTGCCTCCTTTGAGGAGCGGAACCAGCAGGACTCCCACCGGCGTCAGGTCAAGCACGTATTTCGCCCGCGAATGCATTGTTCCTCGCATCTTGATAACCTGGATAGTGCGCAGAAGGTCTCCCCGCCTCTCCATGTTCGCCATCAGTATGATCCCGTCCGATATGGCCTCCTCGACGCCGAACATGGAATACGAGGTCGCCCCAGCGGCCACCTCACTGACGAGCAAAGAGGTGCAATCGAGGTCAGACAGGGCCTTGCTGAGCTTGAGTATGAAGTCTCTGATCTTCTCCGACGTCCGCAGTTTGTAGCAGACGGACGTGATCGAGTCAACGACGAGCCGCTTCGTGCCGAGCTCCTTGGCCAGGCCCGCGATCGCCGCCACCAGCAGGTCGATCTCTTCCATGTCCAACTCGGCCTTCGTCATCCCGAGCCTCTCGTACATAATCGGGAGGTCGATGAAGACCAGCCTGCCCGACTTGATCAGCGACTTGTCGAAGAACATGTACGGGATTATGTTCGCGAGGAGTTTCTCAGAGTTCTCAGTCACCGAGATGAAGAGGGAGCTCTCGCCCTTCAACGCCCCGTGAATGAGGAATTCGAGTGCGAGGGAGGTCTTGCCTGTCCCGCAGCTTCCTGTGAGGAGTATCGTGTTCGCGCGCGGTATCCCTCCGTACAGGATCGTGTCTAGGCCGTCTATTCCCGTCACGCACCTCTCGCGCTCACCCGTCCGTTGAGGCATTGCGTTTCATGAGATG
>JAJRAH010000162.1 GCA_028679985.1 Methanomassiliicoccales archaeon | reverse complement strand
TGAACGTGTCTCTCGTCCCTGGAAAGACTTCCCATCCCAGGCGAGGATTGATTTCCAGAGTATTTGATTCTATTGAACGCAAGGAATCCTGGGGGTCGGAATGTCGCGTCCCTCGTCGGATTTCCGAAACGATCGATAACAGGGAGTTGCCGTGGATCCGAAGACTCTGTTGATTTCATCATGAGTCCAGTCGATGCACGCGGCTTCGTACTATGCGTGTACGCGCACTGGCTTTACGCCTGATGGGTGGCTGGAGGATCAACATGAGAGGCAGACGGAGGCTTCATATTGATGCCTCGTGCTGAGGTGATCGAGTGAAATCAGAGAAGGACATGATGGTCGGCGAGCTGTTCCGTTCAGTTGGCAGGGAACACGGTTACGAGAACATCGAGGCGCGATTCTATCCGTTCAAGGAGTTCAAGAGCACGTGGTGCCGGAGCGGTCAGAGAGCCGAGTTCCGGGTATCGGACTACCTCAAATGGGCCGATGACTTCGTGCTCGAGGACTTTGCCCGATGCTTGTTCGGCAGGATTTCAAACAGGTGGCGAAGAGAAATCTACACTGAAAGATTCCGAACCTGGCTGCAGTCCGATGAGTTCATTCTGAGGAACCGTCCCACATACCTAGAGCGAAGTCGGAACCTTTCGCTCTCTCCTGTCGGCCGGGTCCTCAACTTATGCGAGATGCGCACTAGTCTTAGGGAGAAAGGCCTCATCGAGGATTCTTCGGACGCGTTCTTGAGCTGGACCGTGAGCGACAACGTCCACAGGGTGGGATACTGCAGCGTCATAATGAGAGTAATCGCCGTAAGCTCGGTCCTTGACACCCCATCCATTCCCGACTACGTGGCCGAATACGTCCTGTATCATGAGATCCTTCACTTAGAATCTGGACACGGCTCCTTCTCCGCCGGACACGACCGCGAGTTCAGGGCACGAGAGAAGCTTTTTCCAAAGTGGAGAGATGCGGACGAATGGCTTAAGAGAGTGGCTTCGAAGAAGGCTTAGGATTCATAGCTTCGCAGCGACAAGAGTATCAGGAAGTCGGTTCATAGTCGCATCGGTGTACGGTTATGGTAGGAAAGCGTCAGTTCGTCAGGAGTCTTGTCTTGGGGGATGAGGTTGACGATCTCTTTTCCGTGAAATACAAGAAACCTCCGCGAAAGTACACGAATGGCTTCATGTTTGAGGTTAGGGTCGCCGACCGCACTGGGGACATCACTGTGAAGTTCTGGGGACCCGCCGACGAGGCTGCGGTTCGCAGAATCTACGACGCCTTCAAAGACGGAGACGTCGTACGTGTGAGAGGCCAGGTCAACACATACAGGGATGTCTTGGAGATTTCAGTAAACGCCGAAAGCGGCGGGCTCGTGAGACCCGTTCAGGCATCGGAGTACCGTTTCGATGATTTCGTCGCAAGCAGCAAGAAGAATCCGGATATGATGATGACCCAGCTGAACTCGCTCGTGAAGAAGGTCGAGGATTCTCATCTGCAGACACTGCTCTCTGCCTTCTTCTCTGACGAGGAGTTCGTTGAGAAGTTCAAACGCGCCCCGGCGTCGATAACCATCCATGCAAACTGGATTGGCGGGCTTCTCGAGCACACGCTCAATGTGGCAAACGTTTGCGATTTTCTGGCCGGTGCATATCCCAAGCTCGATAGGGATCTGCTGTTGACTGGTGCTATTCTGCACGATATTGGGAAGGTGATCGAGTATACCGTGACCACGAACATCGACGAATCGACAGATGGCATGCTAAGGGGACACATCGTCACCGGTGCGGAGATGGTCAGCAGAGCCTGCGAGAAGATACCGGATTTCCCTGACAATCTCAGATTGAAGATGATCCACATCATGCTCAGTCACCATGGAAAACCCGAGCAAGGCTCTCCGAAAAGACCTCAATTCCCGGAGGCTGCGACCGTCAATCTGGCGGACGAAATGGATGCGCAGATCGAACAGTACGTTCGGGCGAAGGAAGAGGCTCAGACCGATGATCAGTGGACATACACCAAGCGTCTGGGGCTAATCTATCTGGGCTGATCGTCCTCCACAACTTCAAAAGTGTAGGAGCACCTATTGCGCCCCACTATCTGGTCCGGGTGCCATGGAAAAGCTTGGCAGAATGGGGCCCGATTCGCGTATTCAGTGCAGGTCCAGAGACCGTCGACCAGCGCCAGAAACTGACACTGGCCATTTTCAGGAAGTCCGTTCCTGCGGTAAAACTCCTTTGCATCCTCGTCCACATCATATCGAGGTTTGCAGCAGTCGCCGCAGCGATTGCACTCTCCTTTGCGGACGAAGCTGGTCATCTCTTCGTGATCGATGTGCAATCTAATCTTGCTTTGCCCTGAAGCAGAGTGAGACGAGTGGATAACAGGCAATGGTAGGAGGTGTCCCCCAGCCATAACAGATTGGTTCACGGAAGGGCGAAGCCCGCCTCCCCACACTGACCCAGGCTGGGGGTTTTTTGTCGTGCATCGGGGTTGGTCCCCAGTCATAACCCGACGTCGCGTCGCCGTTCCTGGAGCGACCCATTGTGTCGATGCACTGTGGCCCCCGGAGCGCAGGAAGAATCACAGATCATCATCCGTTTTCCAAGGGCGAAACGAACTACGGGGAACCGGGTAATAACACTTTCGATTGTACCGTCGTGTGGCTTATGGCCACGAGACCTCGATATCGATCCTGATGCCTTCCATCAAACCTCCCGTCAAGAAGAACATACTGATAACTGGTCCGCCAGGCGTCGGCAAGACTAGCGCCATTGCGTCAATTGTCAGGAGGCTCCGCGACGGCGCAGGCGGCTTCTACACCGACGAGATAAGGGAGGGGGGCGAAAGGAAAGGATTCAGAATATCTTCACTCGATGGCGAGAAAGGAGTGCTTGCCCACATGAGCCTGGAGGGTCGCCATAAGGTCGGGAAGTACGTAGTGAACATCTC
>JAJRAH010000161.1 GCA_028679985.1 Methanomassiliicoccales archaeon | reverse complement strand
TCGTCCGAGTTCTCCTTGCTGGCTTCTCCCATTCCGACAAAGGCTACTCCGCCTTCGTTCATCAGAGTCAGGATGTCCGCATAATCCAGGTTCACGAGGCCCGGCTTGGTGATTATCTCCGTCAGACCTTTGATTGTCTGCATCAGTACTTCATCGGCGACCTTGAACGCCGCCTCGATCGGCAGCTTCGGTACGAGTTCCAGCAGCTTGTCGTTCGGGACGACGATCGTGGTATCGGTCACACGCGTCAACCTTTCCAAGCCGTCGAGGGCGTTCTCCATCCTCACAGTCCCCTCGGCCTTGAACGGCAGCGTCACCACTCCGATTGTCAGGGCCCGGCACTGCTCCTTCGCTATCTCGGCCACGTAGTGTGCCGATCCGGTACCGGTCCCTCCTCCCATTCCGGCGGTCACGAAGACGATGTTTGCGCCGTTGAGGAAGGTGCGGATATCCATCCCGTTCTCCATCGCAGCCCTTTCCCCGACCTGGGGGATTGCTCCGGCTCCGAGTCCCCTCGTCGTCGCCCTGCCGATCAGTATCTTCGACGGCGAGCGTATCGTGAGCAAATGCTTCGCGTCGGTATTGATCCCGCACAGCTGTGCGCCGCTAATTCCAGCGTCGACGCACCGGTTGATCGTGTTGCATCCACCGCCGCCGCAGCCAATGATCTTGATGCTGACGTCGAGCTGCTGGGCGATCTTCCTTATCTCTTCGTCAGCCATTGAGTCTTCTCCGACAGGTGTCATCGGCGCCTGCGTTTGCGTTTTCTTCTCCTGTTCCACGCTCGTCAGAGCGCTCTTAACTAATGAGTTTGGCATAGTGCATCCCTTGTATGACATCTGTCAGACGCCTTATATATAGTTATCGCTGCTGGGTCAGTTTCCAAAAGTTTGACACTCTCAAGAAACGCAGGGACACATGCCCTCGGAGGGGAGAGAGACAGGCTCTCAAGGATCATGTCTAGGGGGATACACTTCTACATCCGATAGGGCTGCTCCGACTACTGGAAGACGTAGGTCGTACCCACTGTATTCAGGATGAACTGCTCAGGCATCTCCTTGGCGAATTGACCGATGGCATTCCAACCCGTGCAGTGCATGGGGACGACGTAATCCGGCTTTACCTTCTTCATCTCTTCAATGGTAGGCGAGATGACAGGTTCGAAGATCTGACCAGTGAGATGGAATCCTCCCAGGACGGCCAGGATCTTATCTGATTCGGAAATTCTTTGCATGTGATTTACCGTATTGATTATGCCAGCGTGGGCGCAGCCGCTGACCACGACCAGACCTTTGTCCTTCACCCTAACCGCGATCGCCTGATCATCGTGGAAAGGGTCAATGACCCAATTCTCATCGATCTTCGCCTCGGCCAGGGGAAATCCCTTCTCGAAATCGGTCACCCTCTTCACTTCTCCCGAAGTCATGATGAGGCCCGAAGCTAGTACGGTCGGATCGCTTGCTTTCTGAACGGCGACGCCGATCTCTCCCAGCGCCTTCTCATCCAGTGTTTGGCTTCTCGAAGGGCCAACGCCCGGTATGTTCAGACGACGCTCGAGAAACGCTTCCGGATGAACGTGCAGGGACATACCTTTCCTCACACTGGTCATAAGCCCCATCAGGCCGCCGTAGTGGTCGATGTGACCGTGGCTGAGGAAGACCGATTCGATCTGACTCAGGTCTTTTCGGAACACCCTGGCGTTGTGAAAGAGGCAAGTCGACGACATCCCCGCATCCATCATCACCGTATGCTCCTCGATTCCGGCCGAGACCTTGAGAAGACAGGAGAATCCATGCTCCGCCAATGGGAAATCCGGAGGCGGCGTCATCGCCCGCTTGACGACGTCGGTGTTCTGGAAGAGCAGCTGATCAGTGTAATTGTCCACCAAGATCATGACTTCAAGTCTATCTGCCTCTCTCAGATTCACATCGTCATCGGCCGCGTTATCGCTCAGGTCATCCTCCTCCTACTCTGTTCCTGCAATTAACTAGGTCCGGATCTTTCATAAAGATACCGTCATCTCCCTCTGTACCATCATTCTCTCTACCGACAAGGCAGCGGGGCCCGAGCGGCACAAATAGTCGGACCTGCTGGTCTGAGAGAGATCTCGCTCGAATTCACCGTCAGGGTCTGGTTTATGGAAGAGATTCAAATATCGAAGAAAGCACTATGCGGTCTCGTGAATGTCGCTCGCAATCCTGGCTTATACTTGCTCTTTGGTTCTCTGCAGTTCTTCCTCTTGCTCTTGATTGCCGAATGTCTTCGTCCGGGGTACAGCGTCTCGCTCAACTACCTTAGCGATCTGGGTGTGGGTTCTGAGCCGTCCCGGACGCTGTTCAACGCGACACTGATAGTCTTCGGCCTCTCGGGACTCGCCGCCTCGTACCTCTTCTGGAAGATGCTGATCAGAAACGTCGCGATTCTCACACTTGTGATATCTTCTATCGGCGTGATAGGTGTCGGTCTCTTCCCCGAAGATACAGGCGCTCCACATGCAGTCTTCGCACTTATTGCGTTCTTCTTCGGTGCCTTGACTGCGATGATCTCTTTCAAGATCGTCAGACCGCCATACTCATGGATCGGGGCGATTCTGGGTCTGATCAGCATGGTCTCTTTGTTCATGCTTCTTGCCGGGGCAGACTTGGGCCTCG
>JAJRAH010000160.1 GCA_028679985.1 Methanomassiliicoccales archaeon | reverse complement strand
TGCGAGACCTGCTGCGCTGCTAGAGGGTTGCGCAGGGGAGAGGAGATCAAGTCAACGAAGATAGGCAGTCTGACTAACGATCTCTCCAGGTTCGTGGCGGAGAGCGATCGTATGATCACTCTCGCGAGGTGATCGACATGGCACAGAACATCGCAGTCCTGATCACGAAGCCTCCCTATGGGACAGAGGACGCGTTCGCGGGTCTTCGCCTCGCTTTGGCGATGCTCGCGAGCGGATCCGTTGAGAAGGCCACGGTCTTGATGATGGGGGATGGAACGCTGAACGCGGTCGCCTCCCAGAAGTCGGATGCAATTGCGATGCCGTCGAACATCGAGGCTGTTCAGGATCTATTGGATTTTGGGGCTGAAGTCTGCTGTGTGTCTGAGGATCTGGAGATCAGAGCCGGGAAGATTCTGACAATCGAAGGCGTGAAGATGATTTCCTGGGACGATTTCAGATCGATCCTCAGGGAACATCAGCTCGTGACAACGTTCTGAGACGCTCGCCTTTTCCTTTCCTCTTCCTCTCTAGATCTTCCATTCTGCAAACTATTTATTGCTTCAACCCCGATTAGACGGGCATGATCGAGACGCTCCATAGATCCGGAGGCGGAAGGATGGCTCGGTGGTCTGAGAACGGGCTCAAAATCTCGACTCCTGCCATTCTGTATTACAACTCCAAGACATGTCCCGCCCCCGAGCATGCGGACCTCATCATCGAAGGCGAGAATGCTGCAGACCTCCTCAATCTGGGCCCCAGATTATCATCGATTCCGAAGGTATCGCTGCCCAATGATCTGAAGGTTCCCATTTCCGTTCTCAAACGTGACGGGGCATCGCTAGTCTCTGTCGGAAATAGGTCGGTCGTAGTGAGGGGGGATGTCGGGGACGGTTCCTCCAAAGTCCTCGACACTGACACCTTGATTTGCGTCTTGGGCTCCGGATTCGAACTCAGAAGGGACGCAAGGGGGTTCGTCCGAAGCCTCGTAGCCCTTCGAAAGACTGTTGGCCACGGCAGGTTGATCTATGTCCCAGGAATCATGGACGTAAGCAACTTCGCTCTTCTGGTCTACTTGGGCGTAGACCTCGTCGATTCGTCGTTGCTCATTTATCAGGGGGCCCGAGGACGTCTGCTTACGCCTGAAGGCGTACTCAATGCCGATGATGCGGGTTGGCTGGTTTCTTCCCCAGATCCCGGGAACGCAATGGGATTCAATCTTGATGCCGCAGGAAGGGAACTCGCTCTTATCAGGCACATGCTGAAGCTCGGCCGATTGAGAGAATTGGTCGAGATGCGGATCACTTCGAGTCCGTGGTCCGTGGCCGCCCTCAGGATCTTCGATCTCGAGTTCTATGGCTTCCAGGAACCCTACGCACCAGTCGTCGGACCGAGGTTCTTCTGCAACGCGAAGCAGTCGCTCTACCGGCCCGATGTGAGGAGGTTTCGTCGCCGAGTGATGGAGCGGTACGTCCCCCCCGCTCACAAGAAGGTCCTCCTTCTCATTCCGTGTTCTGCGAAAAAACCGTATTCCACATCGAGAAGCCATAGGCTATTCAGTCAGACCATCCAGGCGGTCAGGAACAATTCCCTGGTGCACGAGGTCATCGTGACCTCGCCCCTCGGCATCGTCCCGAGAGAGCTGGAACTCCTCTATCCAGCCGCACAGTACGATATCCCGGTGACCGGTCATTGGGATCGGGATGAGATAGCGATGGTCCAGGAGATGGTCCTGAGGATCCGCTCCTTTGGCTATGACAAGGTGATCTCCCACCTTTCGTATGAAGAAGCGTTCGTGAAGGACGCGGTGGATTGCATCGACACGTCCTCCGGCCGTCCCGCTTCGAAGGACTCGCTTGAGAGATTGAGGGAGGAGCTTGAGGGGTTCTGCCCTCTCCAGCCATTTGTGGGAAAGGGAATTGACAGGGTCGGATGCATCGGCTCATTGGCACGGTTTCAGTTCGGCGAGGGCGGGGAGCGCTTGGTCGAAGGGGTCTCGGTCGTCGGCAACTATCCGTATCTGAGGATTCTTGAGGGAAACGATCAAATCGCGATGCTGACGCCAGAGAGGGGTATGCTCTCTTTGACGCTGCGAGGAGGGGAGAAGCTGCTTCCTCAGGGGATCAACTGGGTCGAGATGGACGACTTCGATCTCGAAGGGAATCTCTTCGCGGTCGGCGTCAAAGACGCGGATCGAGGAATACGAAGCGGAGACGAGGTCCTCGTGATCAGGAACGGAGAGCTGGAAGCCGTGGGAGTGGCCTCGATGTGCGGTGAGGAGATGATCGAGGCCAAAAGAGGAGAGGCGGTCAAGATCCGGCATAAGAGGAAGATCAAGCCCGATGGTTAGCACTTGCCCGTATCCTCCTGGCCGAACACACTCAAGATTCTATACGGCTACTTTCGGTCACCTCTCCCCGGTTTGAATATAAATGGGATGCGGGGTTTGTACTATCGGTGAATAGGAAATGCAGGAGGACTTCGATCACTTTGGATGGGAGGGACTGTACCGTCTCTATGGAGTGACCGAGGAGAGCAACGACGAGCTATCATCCCCGGGTGAGATGGGAAAAGGCCCCATCCCCCTCACCCTGTTCTTTTGACCTTGTCGGACTCTTCCAGTCGCTTGACTGGACTCTTGTCCCTTCACCAATTCCCACTTCTTTTCAGGACTGAGTGCAGGTGCCGGGATTCGAACCCGGGCCGTTGGCTGTCCTCGCCGAAACCATCGGTCATGGAAGGCCAAAATCCTAACCAGACTAGATTACACCTGCTTGGCCCCACCTTATCTCCGTTCAGTTTTAAATCTTTAGCGGTGTCACGATGGCTGGCTGGATGCACTCACATCCTATCGCAATGCGTCTGGTGCCAACGAGACGCTATGCTGGAGAAATGAAACTAATAAAGGGGGTGCTCATCTCAGCATCCCCCTTCAGGAGAATCAGAGCAGTGCGAGTGCTTCTTCCTCGGCGAGAGAGTCATTTCTTTCGAGGTCCAATGTGGAAATCTCCTGGACCATGTCCGTCAGATCGCCGATGAGGATCCAGAGTTCTGTGGTGTCCTTGCCATCGTTTTCCATCTCGTAGGCGAGCGCCCTGAGATCCGCGATTGTGTGGTTTCTCATCCACTCGACAGCGTCGGAGCCGACCTCCGTTTCCCGCTCCTCCTCGAACTCTCCTATCATTTTTGCATCCCATCCCGAAGAGGTTTTGTCCCTGTCCGA
>JAJRAH010000023.1 GCA_028679985.1 Methanomassiliicoccales archaeon | reverse complement strand
TCCTCATCTTCCTCCTGCGTGAAAAGGAGAAAACGAAGCTGATAGCGATTATGGCGAGTATCATCACGATCGTGACTGTCTGGGCGGTCCCCGATGAGAAATAAAGGAAGAATGCCCCGCTCAGCGCGATGATCACACCGTACTTGATCATCCCTCCCAGGAGAGTGAATGCCAGCGATTTCTTGAAAGACCAGTTGCAGAGACAGACGAAGGCGCCGATGAACGGGAGTATCGGGGCGACACGATTGACAAGGATCATTCTCTCGTCCCTGAACATGAGGAAGTCGCGGTATCGGCAGACGGCCCTTTCGATCATCCGCGGCACGCGGACCCTTTTCACAATAAGGTATAGCGTCGTGAGGCCGAGGACCTCGGCAACGGCGATGGTTGCCAGAATAGCAAGACCGAACCAGGCCTCTGGTATCGCCATGAAGATGATCACGGTGAAAAGCTCGGGCAATGTAGGGAAGACTATCGCGTCGATGTAGAATATGAAAAAGATGCAGGCGAGCATGCCCCAGGCACCCAAAGGAGAGAATATGTCATAGATTGCCTGGCCGATGTCAAGCATCGAGTGAAGTAGAACTCTATCCCTTTACTTTATTCTTCCGTCAAGAAACGCTTTCTTCCTCTCTATTGCGAACTTGTAGACTTCGACCAGTCTTCTCACTCCGTCCGACATGGAGTACTCCTCCGCCCTTTGCCTAGCAGCCCTTCGAACCTCGTCGTTGCAGCTCAGTGCGGCCTCAATGGCGGAGGCACAGCTCTCAGGATTCTCGTCAAATAGGAAGCCGTTCTCGCCGTCTTTGACGATCTCTGCGACGGCCCTGAAGTTGATTCCAGCCACAGGTTTGCCGGAAGCCATCGCCTCTAGGACTACGATGCCCTGCGTCTCGAATTTCGACGCCATCACGAAAGCGTCGCTCGCAGCATAGTACTGAGGAAGCTCGTCGTCCGGCACGAATCCGGTGAATATGGTACGTTCCGCAATACCGAGCTCGGCGGCGAGTCTCATGTAGTGCTCCCTTGCTGGGCCCTCTCCCACGATCATCAGCCAGATATCATCGTTTCGGCTCTTCAACACCGAGAACCCTTTGAGTATGAGGTTCAGGTTCTTCTCCCACGCAATCCTTCCGACGTTCAGGATGATCTTCTTTCTGTCGAGTCCGTGTCGTCTCCTCACGGCGGTCCCATCGACTTCTGGATTAAACACGGAGCAATCCACCCCAGTCGGGATCACCTCGATCCTCTTCATGTCGGGTGCGTACTGGCGAAGCTCTGTCTTGATGGCCTCGCTCGGGACCACGACTGCTTCGGCTCGTTCCAAGAGCTGCCTGAGGTAGATCCAAAAGAGTCTTCCGAGGACAGGATCTGGGAGCGGCATTCTCACGTAGTATTTCGAGGCCTCTGTGACCATCGTGTGGAATGAGACCACGACAGGCTTCCGAAGCACGCGGCCGGCGAACATGCTGCGCAAAGCCATCGCCAATAGGCCATGGCTGTGAATCACGTCTACGTCCAGCTCCTCGAGAATCTCGCATTTGTTCGTCGGAAACATCGCGACGCGATAGCCCGGATACCTGTCAAAACTCACGGCACGGAAGTAGTAGATCCCCTCCTCTCTGTCAGTTTCGTTCGCGGGCTCGGGGGCGAACATGAAGATATCATGACCGAGCTCTTCGAGTCTCTGCTTCGTAGCCAGAATCGACGTGACCACCCCGTCTCTCGTCGGGAGATACGTGTCGGTGAACATCGCGATCTTCAACGTTTCACCACTTGACCGCGAATGCGATTGAGTTTCGTCAAGACGTCCTCTGGATCTCTTCCAAGCAATCGGATCATCGGCTCCTTTCCGACGCTTCCCCTGTCGAAAATGACATCAGGGACAAACCCCATGGATCTTATCGTCTCTGCAGTACCCCATTCCATCGTCTTTCTGCCCTTCGGCTCTTTCTCCCTTTCAAAGCTCCCAATAGACAGACCCGCCGACCTGAGACATGCCAGGTTCTCCTTGCTGAGACGCAGATTTATCGCGGAACGCATCTCGGGATCGGATCTCATCGCGGTCAGGATGATCGTAGCAACGTGTTTTGAAGCTCCGAAGTCCACGCTCCCGCAATGCGTCGGAACTCCGCCTACTGGTATGATCCTGCCTTCCACTCCGCATACTTGCTCGATGCCGGTTGCACAGGGCAGCGCAAACACGAAGTTTGTTCCCACCTCAGGGATCCACGATGGGGTGAGTAGGGCCTCGGCTTCCTTCACGGCGTGTTTCAGACTGGCAAGCACGGAGTATCTTGCCATATCCTTCTCGACAGCCGCCATGGGGTTGACAAGACTGACTCCTTTGCCGATTGAATATCCAGAGGCGATCGAGTCGAATATGCGCGCTTTTGCAAGGGCGACAGCCTCCTTCAGCTCTTTGCCCTTCGCCAGATAGCCAGCTATGAACGAAGAGTATGCGCAGCCACCGCCGTGGACGTGCGCCTCCAGGCGCGGAGATGAGACTTCGATTAGTCTGCCATTATGGTAGAGCAAATCTTTCGCAATCGGATCATCGAAGTGTCCTCCTTTCAAGAGTACTGCCTTCGCCCCCAGTGCTCCGATTCTCTTACAGGCCTTCCTCGCATCCTCCCAGCGTTTGATGGAAATCCCGGAGAGCGCCTCGGCCTCGTAGCGATTGGGAGTTACGATCGTAGCGATCGGGAACAGATGATCCTTGAAAGCCTGGGTCAGGTCAGCCTTGTGCAATGAGTCTCCAACCCCCGCAACCATCACGGGATCGACAACGATCGGAAAGGCCTCCCCTCCGAGCCTTTTCGCGACTCCCTCCGCGATTTCGGCCGAGTATAGCATCCCGATCTTCGCGGAAGAGATTCTGGCATCTCCCAGAACGGCATCCAGCTGAGATAGAATGTGCTTTATCGGGATAGGGAATATGCTCTTCACCTTCCGAGTGTTCTGCGAGGTCACTGCGGTGACAGCACAAACCCCGTGGATGCCCAATGATGCGAACGCTTTCAGGTCGGCCTCCAGCCCGGCTCCGCCAATAGAATCGGATCCGGCTACCGTCAGGGCGACAAGCATGGATGAATATTGGACCAGGTAATTAATATTCCCGCCC
>JAJRAH010000159.1 GCA_028679985.1 Methanomassiliicoccales archaeon | reverse complement strand
CTCTCCTTATCCAGAACTCGCTGAACGATTTCGATCTTCTCCATGAAGGGGCCGAGCTCAAGGACCTGAAGCGTTCCGTCCTTGACATACTTCTCATCGAGGAAGTCGAAGCGAGGTATGTTCGAGATCAGCTTCTCCTGCGACTCGACCGTCGTTATCAGAAGTCCCTTCTCGCCCTTCATCGCCCCCCTCACCAAGAACTCGAACGCCAACGTTGTCTTTCCAGTTCCAGATCCCCCGGTCACGAGCACCATGTTCGAAATCGGTATGCCTCCTCCTAGGATCCCGTCCAAGCCGTCGATCCCGGTGACGCATTTGGCTCGCTCAGATCTCACATCAACTACTTGCATAGACCGCTGATAATCCTTTTGCGGTTTTATAGTGTTTTGCCCAGCCATAGCACTCAATGCAGGAGTCGCTCACTTGGATCGAGCGTTCTAGCGTCGCTAAGTCCCTCGAAAGAGTTTATAACAGCTCACACGTCTTAAGCAGGAATCATGAAGCCTGTGTTGCAGGTGGCCTTAGACCTGATGCACCTGAAGAGAGCGGTCGAGATTGGTCGGGAGGCCGTCGAAGGTGGAGTCGACTGGATCGAGGCCGGCACGCCCCTGATAAAGAGCGAGGGGGTCGAGGTCTTGAGAGTGTTGAAGAAGGAGTTTCCTGGTCGCGTGATCGTCGCCGACATGAAGACCATGGATGTAGGTGGGTTCGAGGTCGAGATCGCTGCGAAGGCGGGGGCGGACGTCGTTACGGTCATGGGGCTTTCCGATGATGGAACGATAGAGGAATCCGTGCTATCCGGGAGGAAGTACGGAACGAAGATCATGGTCGACATGATGAATGTCGAGAACAAGGTCGAACGGGCGAAGAGAGTCGAGAGCCTCGGCGCGGCATACATCTGCCTCCATGTGGGAATCGACGAGCAGATGAAGGGCGGGAGATCCCCGCTCGATACCGTCAGGTCGGTCTCTTCGGCAATCAGCATTCCCGTCGCGGTCGCAGGCGGCATAACATCCGAGGCAGCGCCTGCTTTGGTGAAGGCCGGAGCGTCCGTCATAATTGTCGGCGGAGGCATCATCAAAGCCGAGAACGTAAGCGAGGCGGCGAGGAGATTGAAGAAATCGATCGAGACCGGCGAGAGCATTCCATCAGACTTATCGAGGAAATACTCCCAAGAGGATCTTTTCAAAGCGTTCTCGAAGGTGTCGACGCCGAACATCGCTGATGCGGCGCACAAGCGAGGTGTGATGATCGGGATAGTCCCGAGGATCAGCCACGGCGTCAAGATGGTCGGAAAAGCGCTGACGGTTCAGACATCGAAGGGCGACTGGGCGAAACCGGTGGAAGCCATAGACAAGGCGCAGAAAGGGGATGTGATCGTGGTCGATGCCGGCGGGAGCAATATCGCCGTCTGGGGCGAGCTGGCATCGTGGAGTTGCAAGGTGAAGGGGATAAGTGGGATCGTCGTCGATGGGGCCGTCAGGGACATCGACACGATACTCGAGATCGGTTTCCCCTGCTTCTCCAGATGTGTGACGCCTCACGCGGGCGAGCCCAAGGGCTTCGGGGGCATAGGCCACGAAATCGTCTGCGGGGAGCAGATCGTGCGCACTGGGGACTGGATAATCGGGGACGAGAGCGGCGTCATCATGGTCCCTCAGGAGCATGCGGTCGAGATCGCCAACAGAGCGCTGGACGTCCTCGAAAGGGAGAACAGGATAAGGGAGGAGATAAAGAGGGGGAGAACCCTCTCAAGCGTCCAGGAGTTGGAGAAGTGGGAAAAGGTTCAGTGATCAACCTCCACACCCACACTACGTTCTCGGACGGTCTGTTCCCGCCGGAGGCCATCGTCGAGAGGGCTGCGAAGGATGGCCTGACGCACATCGGAATCACGGATCACTTTGAGACCTCGAAGGTCGCTTCCCTCAAGGCCGGAGACTTCTGGACGTACCTTCGAAGGATCGAGGAGCTGAGACGGAAGTACGAAGGCACCATAGAGGTCCTTGCAGGAGTCGAAATCGATGTGAACCCTGAGAGATGCGCTCTTGATCGTCTGCCGTTCGACATGCTCGGTGAGCTGGACTTCGTTCTGTTCGAGTACGTGAACGATGAGGCAAACGACGGGGACGATATGGAGGATCTTGATCGTATTCTATCGAAGATATCTGTCCCCATGGGATTGGCTCATTCTGACCTAAAGAGCTGTTTCGCCGGCATGGGAGCCGCAGAGATCGCGGACATGCTTTCATCGAGAGACTTGTTCGCGGAGTTGAACACAGCCCTGCCGTACAGAAGAGACGGGATGACATTCTACGAACTCGCGGAGGATGTGATCCGCGGATTCAAGGGGAAGGTCAAGCTTTCAATCGGAACGGACATCCACAGACGACTCCTTGAGGTCTCTAACGTTGAGGCCGCTTACCGCTTCATTAGGAGACTAGATCTCGAGGATGACCTTCTATTCTAGTCACAGGGAAATCGTGATCGTTCGATAATCGATGAAAATAGAGTCTTCGGGGAAGACCCATGCTCCGGCACGATATACTGTTGAAGCTCAGAACTGCCCCATCTTGCCGGCCATTAGCCGGAGCCTCTTCACCCTCTCCGCAATCGGCGGGTGAGTCGAGAATATTCTCACCAGACCGCTCCCGCTGAACGGATTCACTATCCACAACGATGCAGATGCGGGGTTTCCGTATCGGAGCGGTTTCTTCGTGTTGGCAGCTTCCAGCTTTTCAAGCGCCCTAGCGAGGCTGAGCGGCCGAGCGATGATCATCGCACCCTCCTCGTCCGCCTTGTACTCGCGGCTTCTCGATATTGCGAGCTGGATCAACAGAGCGGCGAGAGGCGCGGTTATGGCCGCGATCAACATTATCGCTCCTGCCCCCGAGTCCCTCCTTCCGCCAGATAACGAGCTAAACAGTGCGAACCTTGCTGCGATCGATATCGCCCCGGCCAACGTCGCGGCGATCGTCATGACCAAGATGTCCCTGTCCTTGACGTGCGCCATCTCATGAGCGAGAACGCCCTCCAGTTCCTCGTCGCTGAGAGTCTTCAGGATCCCTTCGGTAGCAGCCACAACCGCGTTCTTCGGGTTCCTGCCGGTCGCAAATGCGTTCGGCGTATCGGTCGGGACCAAGGCTACCTTGGGCATCGGCATGTTCGCCTTGAAGGCCACCTGCTTGACTATGCGATAGAGCCTCGGCGCCTGCCTCTCGTCGACAATCTTAGCTCTGTAAGAGAAAAGGACTATCTTGGACGAATAGAAATACGCAATCAGATTGAAGGCCGCCGCCAGGATGATGAAGAACACCATACCCATTAACCAGTCACCAATGAATACGGTGCCGACTACCCATCCGATTACGATAAATAGTCCAAACATGAACGCGAACAGACCTGTTGTCCGCGCGATCGCTCCCATCTGTTTTCACCTCGACCCACTTCAATCATAGAACCCCTATATAAGAATTGTTTGATGCGATGGCGGGCAATCTGACATTGCATCAAGCCGAGCAGTGCGGCGACCAACAGAGTATGCACTCCAAGAAGTAACATCGCAGACTGCCGTGAAAAAAAGTATCTTCACTCAGGAAGCGACGTAGACGACTCTGCGCCCCCGCTGCTCGGCCTTGATCTTGCCCTTCTCCACGAGCTCGTCGATCATCTGCGAGAGCACTTCCTCATCGATCCCTACCGCACTCGCAAGCTGATGGAACGTCTGTCCTCCCTCGACCTTCGCGGATTCCACGATCCTATCTCTAGCCTTATCGATCCGTTCCTTCGCCTCGACCTCAGAGAGCTCCTTTTCCCTGTCCGCCGCAATCTTCTCGGCCTGATCCTTGGCCATCTCGATCGCGCGCGCTTTGAAGCGTTCGACGTCCGTCTCGAGCAGACTTCCGAGCTCTCCGACATCCGCTCCGATCTCTCTCCACTTCTCCAGGCGTCCTTGATAGCTAGCAGGGAGCGCCTGCATGCCCTCAGGAGGCTTCCCGAAAGAAGGCGCGTACATCACGCCGGAGTGCTTGAGTGCCTCATGCAATCTCCCGAGCTTGATGTCGAATTCAGTCTCATCAGCAACATCGGTTTCGAAGACGGCGGATCCCTTGGCCTTCTGGAATCCATTCTCAATGAATGCCTTCTCTACTTCCTTCGGAGATTTGCCCTCGCTGCTGTATTCGACTCTTACGTAGGCCTTCATCTAGAGCCTCGCCGCGCATATCTTCTTTGCAATAATTAAACCTTGGTCTCTCTTGTGGACGATGTGATTGCGACGTTCTGGAAAGGCTCGAACGGTCAGCTGGAACGGCAAAGGAAAATAGTCGAAAGGATGTCTAGATAACGATGGGCGGCGAGCTGGAGTTTGTGATGAAGTGGTTCAGGAAGTATTACGCTGAGTCGCCGCCGCCCCCTCCGAACAGGTTCGGACGCAGGGAGTTCGGCTTCATGTTTTTCGACAAGAGTTACGTGCAACGCCACCTCGCTTTCCCACGAGCGTCCGACCTGAACGAGTTTCTGAGAGAGCGGATTCCTGCTCACGTCTACTACTCATCCGCCTACTATGAGCTACCTGCCGCTGCGACGATGGAGGAGAAGAAGTGGCTTGGGGCGGATCTGATCTTCGATCTCGATGCAGATCATATCAGAGGCGCGGAGGGGCTGACGTACACGGACATGCTGGCAAAAGTCAAGAGTGAAATGGCGCGGCTTCTGGACGACTTCATCCTCGGTGATCTCGGGTTCAACGCGAACGATATCAAAGTCGTATTCTCCGGAGGACGAGGCTATCATGTCCACGTATCCGATCCGCGCGTGATGGGCCTGAAGAGTCATGAAAGACGGGAGATTGTCGATTACATTACCGGAACCGACTTGGATTTTGACTGGGTGTTCGAAGAAAGGGCGTTCGAGAAACGCCAGTTCAAGCAGGTGATCAGGGTGAGCAAGGCCCGACTGGTTCCTCCCACCGCCTCAGCCGGCTGGAAGAGAAGAATGAGAGTCGGAATCGAGATGCTGCTTGACGATCTAGAAGGGCTTTCCATACAGGAGATTCGCACACGACATACGATCGCGAAGGATCTCCCAGACAAGGTTGTCGAAGAGATGCTCAGCGATCTTTTCTCAAGAAGGGGCGGCAAGAGAGGAGCAGACATCATGCTGGAGAACAACACTCTTGAGGTCTTCTCTGGCCAGAAGGGGCAGCTGCTCTTCATCAGGATGCTTGAGGGAAGCATAAAAGAACAACTGGAAGGACAGGTCGATGAGCCGGTCACAAGCGACGTGAAGCGACTGATCCGGTTGCCTAGATCCTTGCACGGAAAGACGGGGCTGGAAGTCGTCCCGATGTCCCGCAGTGAGCTGGACGAGTTCGATCCGCTGAGGGATGCGATCCCTGGCATGCTTCCTGATGACCCAGTGAGAGTCGCCGTCGAAAAGAGGGTGGATATCAGTCTAAGAGGAGAGCGATTCTCTCT
>JAJRAH010000158.1 GCA_028679985.1 Methanomassiliicoccales archaeon | reverse complement strand
AAGTGAAATGGAAGTAGCCCCGGGCAGATTCGAACTGCCGTCGCAGGATCCAGAGTCCCGCATGATTGACCGCTACACTACGGGGCTGCAGAACTTCCTCAACAAGTTCCCTCTCTTTAACTTTTTCCTGAGTCGCTTTGATCCTGGGATTCATTGTCAGGACCGGCAAGCGAAGCGGAGCTATTGGGAGGAGGCGTCGCGCGCTCTACGACGACCTGATCTTCCCGGCGATCGTTTCGTAGACTCTGTCGATCCCGCCCCGTGCGTCTATGCTCATCAGGACTCCTTGTTTCCTGTAGAATGCGATGAGAGGCATGGTGCGCTCCTTGTAGACCTTCATCCTCGCTCTGACAGTCTCTTCCGTATCGTCCGATCGCTGATACAGTTCTACACCGCACTTGTCGCACGTGCCCGCTTTCTTCGGAGGATTCGACTGCAGGTTGTACACGGCCCCGCATTTCTTACACGATCGTCTGTTAATCATCCTTCCCACGATGTCCTCTTCGTTCACCTCGAGATTGATCGCCGCGTCGACGTCGCATATCCTCTGGAGGGCCTTCGCCTGCTCGACGGTCCTCGGGAAGCCGTCCAAAACGAATCCCTTCGGACAATTGTCGAGCTTCAGTCTGACGAGCTCGATGACCAGGTCGTCTGGTACGAGATCTCCCGCTTCCATGAACTTCTTCGCTTTGATGCCGAGAGTCGTTCCATTCCTAACGGCCTCTCTCAGCAGATCGCCTGTCGATATGTGTGTGAATCCGAACTCCTTGCAAAGTCTTTCGGTCTGCGTCCCCTTTCCAGATCCGGGGGGTCCAAGAAGGACTAATCGCGTGAACATGCTGTGTTGAATGTCTTGTCGGTTTATCTGATTTTTCGTCTTCCCGAGTCGGCCAGCTCTGAAGTCAATGAAGTTGAGGAAGGTTTTTAGATGTCTCTGCAAATGATTGTCGGATGCTCAGAGGTAGGAAGGTGGGGCTTCGGCCGCTCGAGTCAAAGGACTCGTGGCTTCTTCACAAATGGTTCAACGATCAGAGAGTGCTTGAGGATCTCGGTGCCACGAACACTCCGTTCTGCGTCTCCATGGAACGAGAACTACAAATCGTGGACGAGACAATCGCGAACAAGAGCAAGCGTTACTTCATGATTCAGTCTCTGGAGGGAAGCAGGGACATCGGCCTAGTAGGCCTCAGCAAGATAGATTTCAGGAGCGCTTCGGCTGAGCTGGTTGTATTGATCGGGGAGATTGACTGCTGGGGAAAGGGTCTGGGGAGAGATGCAATCGGCGTGGTTCTCCATCACGCGTTCGCCCGCATGAACCTCCATCGGGTGTACCTCAGAGTCGCGGATTACAACGAGCGTGCGATCTCCTGTTACAAGGCCAGCGGATTCCAGGTCGAAGGTAAACTGAGGCACGATCACTTCCACAAGGGAGCGTACAGGGACGCACTGATAATGAGCATTCTCAAGGATGAATTCGGGGGCCTCTCCGATGCTTGAAGGCAAGAAGATCAGGCTGAGAGCGGTCGAAAGAGTCGACCTGCCGATCTTTGTCAAGTGGATCAACGACCTCGAGGTGACCGAGTTCCTTGCGATCAACCCTCCGATGAGCATGGAAGAGGAGGAGAAATGGTTCGCCAACCTCGGCAAGACCGAGGACAAGGTCTTCTCCGTGGACACGATGGATGGAAAGTTGATCGGAAACGTAGGCCTGATGAAATTCAATTGGGAGGACCGGAGCGTTCTCTTCGGAATCATGATAGGGGAAAAGGAGTACTGGAACAAAGGCTACGGGACGGACGCGATCGAGACCCTATTGCGATATGTCTTCGAGGAGATGAACATGAACAAAGTGTATCTCATCGCGGACGAGGGAAATGCGAGAGCACTACGCTGCTACGAGAAGATCGGATTCAGAAAGGAAGGGCTGTTGAGGCAGAACCGATACAAGAATGGCAGGTACTCGGACGACGTCGAGATGTCTATGTTGCAAGAGGAGTGGCGTGAGAGATCGTCAGGGCAACGAGGGTAGGTTGAGGATGGTCGTCTTGGCAAGGTATTTTAAACGAATCCCGTGATTCCCTCTTCGGTGATGGCTTGAAGCAGGAATTGCTGGCTCAAATAAAGGAGATCGTTGGTGAAGGCAGCTTCTCGACGAAGATCGCGGACCTCTATGTTTACGGGTTCGACGCCTCGATTCATCATCGAAATGCGGAAGTCATCGTCCAGCCGAGATCGACCGAACATGTTTCGCGCATCCTGAAACTGGCCAATGAGAACAGGATTGCCGTGCTGGCGAGGGGCGGGGGCACGGGTCTCTGCGGCAGCGCCGTCCCGCTCGAGGGAGGAATCGTCATGGACATGACCCGGATGAACGAGATAAAGGAGATCCGGGTCGAGGACCTCTATTGCGTCGTCGGGCCTGGCGTCATATACGACAAGCTCAATGAAGCGCTCGCACCGAAGAAGTTCTTCTTTCCACCTACTCCGGGCAGTGGGGAGGCATGCACGATCGGCGGAATGGTCGCGACCAACGCATCGGGAATGAGGGCGATCAAGTACGGCGCGACGAGAGACTACGTATTGGGTCTTGAAGTCGTCCTCGCGAACGGCGAGATAACGAGGGTAGGCACCAGGACGATCAAGAACTCGTCCGGGTATCAGCTCGAGAGGCTGTTCGTCGGCAGCGAGGGAACGCTCGGGGTCATCACTGAGGTAACTCTGAAGATCGCACCCAAACCCAAGAAGTCCGCGATGGCAGTCGCGGCGTTCGACTCGCTCGAGAAGGCAGGAAAATGCGTCTCCGCAATCATCGCGAAGCCTCTGATCCCCTCGGCGATAGAACTGATGGATAAGATCTGCATCAAGGCCGTGAACAAGACGATGCACGTCGGCTTTCCCGACTGCGAGGCCTTATGTCTCATCGAAGTGGACGGCGAGCCGAAGGTCGTCGAGGACGAGGTGAAGGAGGTCCACCAAATATGCAAGGACGTCGGCGCGATCAGCGTCGAGTTCTCCACGGACCCGAAGCAGATGAATGCATGGACTGCCGGAAGGAAGGCGGTTCTCCCGGCTCTGAGCAGGTACGGCCCCGAGTACGTTTCCGTGTCGCTCGCCGACGATATGTCGGTACCGATCTCGAGAATACCCGAGACCGTCGTCGCGTTCCAGAGGATCGCTGAAAGGAACAATGTCATCGTCGGCACCTACGGCCACGCCGCGGACGGAAACCTGCACACGAAGATGCTCCTCAACCCGCTCTCCCCCGAATCGTGGAAGAACGGAGAGAAGGCCGTGGCGGAGATATTCGATGCTGTCATCGAGGTGGGAGGTACGGTCACAGGAGAACACGGCGTGGGCATCTCGAAGGCGCCCTACATGCAGAAGGAGAGATCTGAGGCGCTTAGATCGATGGAGATCATCAAGAAAGCCCTCGACCCGAACGACATCTTGAACCCTGGCAAGCTCGGAGAATGGAAGGGCAGCATCATACGTCACCTGCGATATCCCTGCCGGATTGATTGAAGCCCGAGATCGCCGACTTATATCACTCCGTAGCCGATGAGCAGGAGGATGACTGCCGCCCCCAGGGTCGCAATGTATATCCCTATGTTCCAGGATGCCACCTTGGACCCGTCGAATGGCGGAATCGGGATGAGGTTGAATGCGGCGAAGAAGAGGTTGACTATCCCGATCTGGGCGAAGATAACGCTGATCATCCCGCTCGCGGGAAAGAGCAACCATCCTGCGAGGAAAGTACCCCCGAGCACGAGGTTTGTCAGAGGCCCTGCAAGGCTGATGATACCGTTCTGTCTCTTAGTTATGTTGCCCTGGATGTAGACGGCGCCGGGAGCCGCGAACAGGAATCCCGTGAAGGAGAATACAAGGGCCATGATCAGACCCAGTGGAAAGACCCTGAACTCTGCCCATGCTCCGTTCCTCTGAGCCATGAACTTATGGGCTAGCTCATGGGCCAAGAACCCCGTCAGGACGATGATGAAAGATATGCCGATCGCCGCCACTAAGGCGAAGACCTCGATGCTCCCGAATGCAGTGAACACCCTACGGTAGAAAACGACGGCGAAAGCGAACGTCAGCGCAGCGACTGCCGCGAGTATGTGGATTGTCTCTGTCTTCCCGAACCTTATCCTGCCGTATCTCGGCGGGAGGTAGATTGTCTCGCCATCGTACATCGCTCTCGGCCGAAGCGAATGAGCGACCGCTAGTTAAACCTTGGGTAACTGTCATCGCCCTAACCAGGCTGCGACCGTCCTTTCCCGACGAAACATGTTATTATACTTGATTCCTCTAGGGACGGTCGCCTATGACGACACCCTTCAAGCACGGGAAGGTCACTTTCCGTTGGTGCGACACCTGCGGCACTCTGGTGCTCGGAAGAGAGTGCGAAACTTGCGGGTCTGAAAGTCGGGAGTTCAGAGTCTCGGCACCGGGTGACCTAAGGCCCTGTTTGGGGAAGGGCGTGGGAGTCGTCAAGGGACTGTTCATGAAGCACTTCGGGTCCGCTTATTTCATCGGCAGGAGACCGATCTTCCTGAACAAAGTGCCGGGAGAGGACAGGTCCGACGAGATCATCGTGGATGGAAGGATCGTCGGCCTCATTCGGTTCAGCTTGGTCGAGAACGACTTCGTTCTTGAACTCAGGATCGAAGGTGCGCTGTTCCTTGCTCGGTCTGCAAAGAAAGGAATTGTGACGATCGATCCGCCGTCCGGGCACCTGAAAGGAAAGAGCATTCCGGGAGATCGGGTGCTCGATGCGAGAGGATCGTTCCGACAAGGGGATCCACTCATCGTTCTGGCTGGGAATCTTGTGTGCTCGGGAGTTGCCAGGGTCCCCAGCGATTCGCTCAAGACGTCCGAGAAGGCGATAGGGATAAGGGACGTCTCGAAAGGAGGTATTACTTCGTCTAAGAAGGAATCGGACTGGGACGACTTTGTCAAAGCGAATTCTTCTCACCTTTCGGGACTTGAGTCCAGAGCAGTCAGCGACGTGAAGTCGTACGTCGGCAACAGCAAGCTTCCGGTCACGCTTTCGTTCAGCGGCGGCAAGGACTCCCTGGCCTGCTACGGCATCGCCAAGAAAGTCCTCAAGAAGTTCACGCTTATGTTCATCAATACCGGGCTGGAGTTCCCCGAGACGATCGAGTACGTCAGGGATTTCTCAGCGAAGAATCAGATCGAACTGATCCAGGCTGACGCAGGCGAGTCCTTCTGGGAGCAGGTCGGATCGTTCGGCCCCCCGGCCAAGGATTTCAGGTGGTGCTGCAAGGTATGCAAATTGGCCCCTCTGACGTCCCTGATAGAAAGTAGGTTCCCTGAAGGGACGATCACGATTGAAGGCAACCGCATCTATGAATCGTTCGCAAGAGCGGGAATCAGCTTCGTCGAGAACAACCCCTTCGTTCCCAACCAAGTGATCCTGAATCCGATAAGGAACTGGAGAGCCATAGATGTCTGGGGATACATTTGGTACAGGCGGCTCGAGTACAATCCGCTCTACGAGGAGGACTTCGAGCGGATAGGGTGCTATCTTTGTCCGTCCTGTCTTGCCAGCGAATGGAAGGCGACCGAATATCTGCATCCGGCTCTGAGCGGGAGGTGGAACGAGTACCTTAACCGGTGGGCGAAGGAAACGGGGGTAGGAAGGGAGTTCATCAGTCACGGGTTCTGGCGTTGGAAGGTGCTCCCCCCTAAGATGAGACAGCTAGCTGAACAGCTGAGATTGAGCGTTCCTCAGGCGAGGGCAGACAGGATCGCTCTCAAGCTTGTCAAGGGCGTGAGCCCGTGCGCCACGGGAGGATACTCGATCGAAGGCATTGCCTCGATTCCGAGGAAGAGAGACTTCGCGAAGGTCGCCGAGATGCTGAAAACGGTCGGAAAGGTGAGGTACTCGGACGAGTACGAGATAGCGCTCGTGAAGTCGGGCGAGACTACTGCGAAGATCTTCGGTGGAGGACAGGTTCTTGCCACTGGGCCGAATCCGGATCAGGCGGAGAGGATGTTCGAGGCGAGCGTCAAGGCGTTCCTCAGATCCCAGCTTTGTGCCGTATGCGGCATATGCGCGAAGAACTGTCGGCAGCGCGCGATCAGAGTCGAGAAGGACGGGCCGACGGTGGACGACGCTCTTTGCTCTCATTGCGGGAAATGTACGGAAGCTTGCGTGGTCGCCCACTACTATGACAAGATCGTTGCCTAGAATCACATTTAAATAGAGCCAAACATTCGGAGAAGGGCGTATGGATAACGACATGTTGATCGCGGGGGCAATCGGGTTCGCGCCAGCTATGATACTCATGTTCTTGACGCTGCGCGACTACACCTACCCGAAGGTCGAGAAGCCCTTCTTTGAGGACAAGAAGGCATTCGGTCTTTTCGCGGTCGGCATGGTCATCGGAGTGGCTATCTATGCTGCTCAGAGCTGGTTCCCGCTCGATCTGATCTATGTTGCCCTGGCTTTCGCCATCGTGGAGGAACTCGTCAAGTTGATGATACTCAACTTCCCCAGGTTTCAGAGGAAGCTTGACACTTCGTTCTATGGCCTGGCCATCGGCCTCGGAATAGGCAGCACGATGGCGTTCGGCGCAGCGTATGTCGCATTGCATGTCGTGGAGTCAGTCAGCGCATGGACGATGCTGATCGTCGTCCTGCTCGCCACGTTCTTCGTGTTCCTCAACGCGTCCACCGGTGCAACGATCGGTATCGGGGTGACGAGAGGTGCTCCATGGGCTTTCTTCGCCCAGGCGACGTTGATACACATCACGTGCTATCTCCTCCTGATCCCGTTCTACATGAAACCTGATGCACTCGGCTACGCCGGGTTCCTCGTCGCCTTCGCCGCCGCAGTCGGTTACTACATCTATGTCCACTCCAGAATGCTGCCGAAGGTCCTCGAGGATGGCCTCTCAATGTTGGTATCCAAGTCGAAAGTTTGAATACGGGCAATTGTCTCAACAAGGACGTGGCCGACAGGGATCGCTCCGGCATCGCATTCGCGCTGGTGGTCATCGGTGTTCTCGTCATAGTCGTGATTCTGCTCATGACTCCGGCGGTCCAGAACCTCATCAAGGGTCTTTTCGAGAGCCAGGAGCAGTATCCTGAGTATGCGGTCTTCTCTCTGGAACGGACTCTTGAGGTCGATGCCAACGGCGGAACGATACTGAACCTCACCCTCGACGTACCCCGCCCTGTTGACATATCGGAGAATGGGTACGATCTTCAGGAAGTCCAGCACGTGACATACGCTCCCACCTACTCGTCGAGCGAGAATCGATACGGGGTTCCGTGGACTGTGTGGGACGAAGGCATGATTGAAGGTCAGGACACCTACTCGGTCTCGATTCGGTACGACATGAAAGTCTCAACCCTTATCTGGAACTATGCATCGCAGGATATCGGGAACATATCGGACATTCCCGTCTCCCTCGAGGAAGCGTACCTGCACGACGAATGGAAGATAGTCTCGTCAGCATCGTCGATTCAGTCGCGCAGCGAATCGATAGTCGGCGACGAGAAGAACGTCTACGTGGTAATCGAGTCCATCTACGAATGGGTGACGCACAACATTCACTATCCAACGGTCTCGGGCGACTCCGACCCACAGACGAGCGCGGAGACGCTGCAATCCAGGGTCGGCGACTGCGATGACCAGGCGATACTGTTCTCTGCTCTCGCAAGGGCTGCTGGCGTGCCAGCTTGGGTCCAGCTGGGGGCCATGTACAATGAGATCGAGGACCAGTGGGGGGGACACGGGTGGGTTCAAGCCTATCTCCCTCTCAAGAGCGGGGGAGGGGCGAACGTGACGATCGACACAGTCAACGGAGACTTCCTCGTGTGGAAACCGAACAGGTTCGCCGATTTCACTGACGACGGGAACGGAGACCATCTGAGGGACTACTACTACACATTCTACTGCACCTATGAGCCGGGCAGCTATCCATCAGGCATCGACCCCGTTTACTCAGAGGACTTCGTCGCACTTAGCTACGAAGAGTCGAGTAATAAGGTGAGCAAGAGCGATTTCGTCATGACGGCGATGTCATCGGATACCGGTCGCTCGCTTCTTGCGCTGGACTCCGTCAGATCGACCTGTACTTCCCAGGTCCTGGCTCGAAGATGATGCCGGAAGAGAGCATCTTCTCGATCAGGTCTTCCGCGTCAGCCTCGTCGAAACCCTTGATGACCATAGCCAGATCCTCAGAACTGAATTCGCCAAGCTCGACACTCAGGTTCTCGGCAACGAAACGCAGGCGATCCTCGCTCCCTTTTATCTTCTTCGCGCGGACCCCGAGTTCTTCGTGAAAACTCAGTTTCCTTCTCTTCTTCCTGACGGGAGGTGCCGACTCGACGTCCGCGGACAATCGCTCGCTCATCTTCCTGACGGCCTCGGCCAGTTCCGATTCCGAGTCAGTCTTGAAGTAGACTTTGGCTTTCTTGACGTTGATTCTCTTCCCGCATGAGGGACAGGTCGCGGCTGCCGTTGAAAGGTCAACGCCGCGAGCGCGATTGCAGCTTGGACAAACGATGACGCCAAACATCAGTACTCAACGAACACAAGGGCTCCGACGCAGGCTCCGTAGTGATCCATCGGTACGGAGAGCTCCTCGATCTTGTAATGCAGCGATTTGAATTCGATGCCCCTGAGCTTCGCCATCTCATGCATCTTCCACTCGAGGACTTCTCGAAGGGACTTACGCGTTCCGTGCATGTGCCCTTCCGCGACGTATCCGCCCTTGCCGTCCTTCCTGAAGCCGTGAGCTATCCCGGCGGAGATCATCTCTCCCTCTCCACCCCTCATCTGTGCCAGGACGGTATGCGTGATCGCGCCCATCGGCAGTGCCCTCTGCGGAACCTGCTTCGCCCCTATCGGGAGTATCGATGAGACGGAAACGAGGTTCTGTTCGCCGATCTTTGCCTTCAAGAGTGCCTCGTCGAAAGCGTTGAGGTCAGACACCTTGCTGACCGCGCATCCAGACGTGACGAAAAACTTCTTCGGGATTATTTGCATTGAGCGAAGTATTTTTATCCTGGCATTTAAGCGTTTCCCCTCTGAATCGGCTCATTGGGATTTCGTATCGAAGACCCGCAGCTCTCTCTCTAGCATTTTCACATCCCGCTGCGTGAGCGCCTGAGGGCTGACAGGGACAAGTAGCAACGAGTTCCTCACCGCGACGTTCTCATTGAGTAGCTGCACGAATTTCAAGACTTTCGTGAACGTGCTTTGGCTGACCATGTACTCGATCCCGCTCAGCAGCACGACGCCGTTGTCCACCGAGTCGAGGAAGGTCTTTACCTCGCTGTATATCAACGGGATGTTCGTCGGTTCTCTCGCGTAGTCGATGTCCCTATCGTAGGAGAGCCAAAGGACCGTGCTGTCTCCGAGGTCGTACCGCGACTTGAGCTTCTCCGGGTACTCACGCATGATGCACATACCCGGTCTGCCGTGCGATATCTGATCCAAGAAGATGTTGTACGCGATCGAAGGATCCTCGGTTTCGAGAAGATACGAGCAGCCGAGCTCGAGTCCGTATTTCATTCCTACAGTTGAGGCCTCTCTCGGGGCAGGTTTCGCCATCTCCTTCGCTGGCGAGAGGACGTGGACGCAGCTCGTCTTTCCCTGCGAGGCGCATTCCCTTTCGACCGCGTTGTACTTCTTCCTCATCAACGCGGATACTATTCCGCCGAGATACCCCCGGGTGAAGTCGCATTTCCTTCCGTGAGCCGCCTCGATCGACTCCTCGAGCGTTATGGTGATCTCCTTGTCCGTGACATGTTCCTCGGTTATCCTGCTCAGTCCGGTCTCGGCCCAGAGCTGCGGAAGGACCTCCGCCAACTGCTCGAAATCGGAAGCCTCGATTCCGAGGGACTTGACAAGCCCCATCCCCGCCCTGAATCCGTACCGTTGGAGCGTCTCGCCCGCCTCCTCGCCTTCAATCAGCTCGAGCTCCTCTCTCAGGTCTACTATAGCCTGTCCTGGCATGACAAAGAACGAGTTCATTCCATCTCCTCCATCATCGCCGTCCCCAGCTGCAAGAAGACGTTCTCCACACCTTCGCCGGTCTTCGCGCTCGTCGGTATGAATCCCCTCCCAATGGCCTTGGAGACCTCGTCAAGGACCGAGGGGGACACCTTCCAATCGAGGTCGGATTTGTTCGCAATCGGAATAATAGGGACTTGTCCTACGGTCTTGCAGAAGTCGTTCTTCCAATCGATGAGATGCCTGACCGTGTCCTCTCGTGTGAGGTCGCAGACGAGCAGAGCGCCGCCCGCTCCTTTGTAGTATGCCTCGTGAAGGGATCTGTGGGTCTTCTGACCGAGTATGTCCCATATCATCAGAGTCAACTCGACCTCGTCCAAGTCGAGAATCTTCTTCGTGACCTTCGTGCCGAAGCTCTTCAGGTATTCGTCGCCGAAGAAGTCGTAGACGTATCGCCTCACAAGGCTCGTCTTCCCCACGGCACCGTCGCCGAGGAGGCACACCTTCTTGATGAACTTCCGCTTTTCCATGGAGATACCAGATATATCTGCGCCTTTCTATTTAATGCTTGGTTGTTGGGTATCATCTGGGTTCTTGTTCCAGCCGGACGATCGACGAGGGTTCGAAGCGTCTAGGCCTATCCGTAAATTACCGACTCGTCCCCCATCTTCTTCGGATGCTTGACGCTGTCTATCGCCGCCTTCATCTCCTGTTCGATCTGCTCTGCCTCCTTATATAGAGGCTCTGGGTCGAGTTTCAGCTCCGGCAGCATCTTGCCGACGATCTCGAGCAGTCTCGCCGCCCCCCTGGCATCCGGCATGTCGAGCCTCGCAGGGCCCAGAAGACAAATGACGTCCATATCGAGACGCTCTCCCTCATACAGAAGTACCCCTGAGATGCCCGATACCATCCCCTCCTGCATCTCCTTGACGCCGTACTTCTCTAGCATTGCCCGAGCACCCGGCGTGCTGCCGACGCCGTAAGTCTGATTCTCGCCCGTTCTCTCCCCCACATTGATCCCTTCGAGCGTCACGATCGTTCCGATCTCCTTTTCCTTGCACCACTCAAGAACGATGTCTGCTACCGGTTTGACGAGGTCAGGGTTCGGCATGAACTCAGACATGACCACGACGAGCTGGTCGCATCTCATCCCATCGACGCACTTGCGCTCGCCGGCGTAGATCCTCACCGGAGGCGAAGGCACGCCATCGTGGACTATCGTGTAGGGCGGGAAATTCTTCGAGATAACGGTTGCGATCCTCTCCAGGTGCATCGTTCTCGTGATGAAGTTCGCAGCAATCGAACTCACCAGTCCCACGCTCGGGAAGCCAATCACAGCCACTGCCTTAGGAAACTTGACGTCTAGTTTGTACTCGTTAAGGAATGGATCCTTTCCTGCCTTCATGATTTAACCCCTGTTCCTATTGAAGACGACCCTACTTAATCCTTGTTCTTTGTAGTTGTCTGGCAGTCATTCACAACGTATTCTTTCGGGAGGCACAAAATCGGTAGTGAGGCTGCGAAAAGAATTTACCGTCGGGGCTGTTCTCCCTTTCTCAGTGAAAGAAGAGAAGGTTTCATTCGCCAATACCCGAGCCGGCGTCCCAGTCGTTGTGGAGAGGCTTCCCTATGCCAGATCGGTCGCCTTGTCGGTCTACGTCAAAGTCGGATCCAGGGACGAGCCGAAGGGGCGGGAGGGACTCGCCCACCTGCTGGAACACGTCATGTTCAAAGGTACGAAGAAGAGGAGCTCGAAGGAGACTTCAGAGCTCATAGAGGCGGCTGGTGGGGAGCTCAACGGCTACACTGGAAAGGAGTCCACCTGCTACTACGCCGTGTCCTTGGACGAGACGCTCGACACCGCCGAGGACGTCCTTGCCGATCTGATGCTGAATCCCCGTCTCGACGACGAGGCGGTGAACAACGAGAAGAAGATCGTCGCCGAGGAGATAAGGATGCTAAAGGACGAGCCAGATTCGTACATTCACCACCTGTTCACGCGTGCTCTATGGGACGGGCATCCCATGGCGTCGGCTGAGACGGGCGAGACGGAAGGAATCGCCTCGCTTTCCGCCGACGATGTCAGAAGCTACTTTCATGAATGCTACCGCCCACAGAATTTCGTGGTCGCGGCCTGTGGCAACGTCAAAGTGGAGCGCGTGGTGAAATGGGCGTCCGAGACGTTCGATCCTCGTGCAAGACCGGGCCGGGGCAATGAGAGGACTCCTCCCGCAGAGAGGTCGATGATCGAAACGTTCCCGAAAGAAGGAGATCAAGCGTACGTAGGAATGGGCTTCCCGGGAGTGAATGCCGCTCATCCAGACAGATACGTCCAGACATTGCTCAGCGCCCTGCTCGGCGCTGGAACGAGTTCGAGATTGTACCAGAAGGTGAGGGAGGACAGGGGGCTCGCGTATTCGATCTACAGTCTCTCCCAGCCGTTCAGCGATTGCGGAATCTTCGGGGTCTTCTTTTCCACATCCTCCAAGAACACGGAGGCTGTCGCCAGATTGGTCTCCTCCGAGATGCACAAGATCAAGTCTCAGGGATTGGAGGGCGGAGAGCTCACAAGGGCAAAGAAGCTCATGCAAGGCATTCTCGTGAGGAGGCTAGAGTCGAGCGAGTCCAAAATGTTTCATTTGGGCGAGTTCTTCCTCTTGACCGGAAAGGCCCCGACCGAGTCGGACATCCTCGCAGCTTTTGAGAGAGTCACTGAGGATGACATAGTCAGGGTCGCGAGGAGACTGATCGACAGGCGGAGACTGTGCGTGGCCTTGCATGCGTCAGAGAACACTGCAAAGAGAGTGGCGGAAGATCTCAATTCGCTGGACCTCTAGTTCCGATATTCTTCCTTCAGTATCCCGATGACTCTGTTCATTGTTTCTGGTATCGCCGCCTCTACCTCAGGCGTCATGTTGTAGCTTATTGTCCAAGTGTCAGCGACCTCTACCGCCACGAACGCGATGCGCTTCGGCATCCTGTT
>JAJRAH010000157.1 GCA_028679985.1 Methanomassiliicoccales archaeon | reverse complement strand
GGCCTTCACTTTCTCGAGAAGAGGTTGTGCGACTTTCATCTTTCTGGCTATCCAGTGGACCTTCGACGCATACTCTCTCAGGAGGAGGCTCGCAGATGCTGCCACGCTTTCGTCCCCTACGACCACCACTCTCTTCCCTTTGAAGAAGTGACAGTCGCATGCAGCGCAGTAACTGACGCCTCTTCCGAGAAACTCCTTCTCGCCGTTAATCCCGAGCTTGGTTCTCGATATGCCCGGAGCCAGTATCATCGTCTTGGAGACGATCTCTCGATCATGGTCGGTCATGATGTGGAAGCCGTCCTTGTCCTTCTTCAGTTTGACCACGTCCTCGTCGAGGAACTGGGCGCCGAAGCGCTCGGCCTGATCACGCCCTGCCTTGAGCATGTCATTGCCTTCGGCGGACGCAACCGCGAAGTAGTTCTCGACCTTGGCCTTAGCCAGAGCACTGTTCTCGCTGTGACCTATGACGATGACTCGCACCTTCTTCCTTGCCGCATGAATGGCTGCTTGAATGCCTGCGGGTCCAGCACCGATGATCGCCACGTCAGCTTCCATTACCCTCACCTTCGGAATAATCGTGCTCAACAACTATAACTATTCTCACTCGGAGAATTCGACGATTTGAAAGTAAGTGAATGTAGGAGGCGGACTGAGGCGTCGATTCGAATCTCCGTTCCGAGAAGATTTGTTGAAAAGAGCCTCCCCCCTTCAGTGAAGCTGAGAACGCGATCGAGATCACGTCTCAGAACCAATTCCACTCAAAGGAACTTCTGAAGTCTTCTGAGAACCTGCTCCTTGGGAAGGGCCCCGACGATCCTGTCTACGAGTTTGCCTTCCTTGAAGATGAGAAGAGTAGGGATCGCTGCAATGTTGTGGCGCATCGCCGTCATCTGGTTCTCGTCAGTGTTGAGCTTCCCGAATGCGACCTTCCCCTGAAGCTCCTTGGACAGCGACTCAACGATCGGCGCGATCATCCTGCAAGGCCCGCACCAAGGAGCCCAGCAGTCGACAACTGCGACCTTGTACGTTTTTACAAATCCGTCGAATCCTGAATCCGTGACCTCGACCGGGTGCGAGGGCCATTGCGTCTCGGCCTTCACAGAGCCGGCAATCATCTGTTGCATCTTCCTCTGTCTTATCTCTTCCAGTTCGTCCATGCTATCGACCTCCGAATCGGTTGTGTACATTTGAGGCATAACCGTATGTGCTCCCCCGGTCTAAATAGCTTTTCCCCGCACAAATGAGGTCCCGATCGTTCGGGTGTCGTTGAGTCTGCAGCTCGACCACGTCAGCAACACTCCGAAGGGTTTTTAAGTGGCCATCACAATATCCACGCGGGATGGCCAATGTTGGAGGAAGCTTCTGAGCTCATCGGGTTGCAGGTCTATACGCCTAACGGCATATTCCTCGGAAACGTGAACAATCTCGTTATCGATCTCGAGCACAAGTTGGTCGACGGGATATTCGTCAGCGAGACCAATCCTCTGCTGGTGGAGGACTCAAAGGCGGTGAACATTCCTTATCGCTGGATCCAGGCGGTCGGGGACATCATACTGCTCAAGTACTTCCCCAAGAGGGTCACCGCGAAGAAGCCCATCGCGGCAAAGATCTGAGCGAGAACAATCTTTTTTATCGTGGTTTCCTCCTACGGCCAAGCATGTCTTACATTTCGAAAGACAAGGTCTACATTGATCCGACCGCTGTCATCATCGGAGACGTCACGATCGAAGCCGGAGTCAGTGTGTGGCCGTTTGCGGTTCTGAGGGGGGACCTGAATAGCATCGTCATCGGCGAAGGTTCAAACGTTCAGGATCATGTGGCGGTGCACGGCAACGCCGACTCTCCGAACGTCATCGGCAAGAACGTCTCCATCGGCCACGGGGCGGTCATCCACGGCGTCACAATAGGGGACGACTGTATCATCGGAATGCACTCGACCCTGATGAACGGAGCGGTGATCGGAGAGGAGTGCATAATCGGCGGCGGGGCTCTCATCACCGGAGGGACGAACATACCCCCGCGATCCGTCGTTGTAGGACTGCCTGGGAAGATCATAAAGCAGGGCGATACGACGATAAAGCAAAGAGCGTTGGAAAATGCCGCTGAGTATCACAAGCTCAGGGACGCCTATCTGAGCGGGAAACATACGCACCGCAAGGCCCCTTGATCTTCCCTCGCGGCTTCAGGCCCGCCACGATCTCATCGATGTCGATACCGCATGCCTTGGACAGCTCTGCATGCATCACTCTCATTCTTTCGGCGGCAATGGCCAGCCCGTGGTCCTCGAAGTCCCTAGCCGACTCCTCGAGCGTGCGCACGTTGGTATCCCCGACTAGATTGTCCGCGTGTGTCACTATCTTCTCCTCGAGCGTCTCGGGCATGTAGGTTGCGCGAGGTAGGCCCAGCGCCTTCGCTTCATCCCACGTCAGTCCAGCACCCAGATGCCTGCGGATTATGCGTACGAGCTCCTCCGGCAGACCCCTAGACTTTGCAATGTCAGCCCCTGCAACAGAATGTAGGATGCCTTGCGTTCTCGACCGACCGACATCGTGTAGAAGCGCCCCGGCCTTCACCAGATTCATGTCGACTTTGCACCGCTCGGCGATCTTGACGGAGATGAGGAGGACCATGCAGCAGTGCTTGATGATGCTGCGATTGCATCCCTCGTCCTTCAGAATCTGGATGCATTCCTCCTCACTCGGAATCGCTGACAACCTTCTTCCCCCTCTCGCACGGCAGGATACGCAATCGACCCTTGAAATCCTTTCTGAGACCCCCGCCCTTCATGAGC
>JAJRAH010000156.1 GCA_028679985.1 Methanomassiliicoccales archaeon | reverse complement strand
GTCATGAGGTCCCCGACGAAGAACTCCTCCTCTGGAAGCGCAACGACCTCCGCCGGAATCGTCTTGCTAACCTTATTGATCGATATCTTGACCTTGATCTTGTCGAATTTCTTCGCCCAAACAGTGCCGATCTTGTCCACCGGACACGAGCCCACTCTCCTGCCATCACATTCGATGGAGGTGACGACCACCTGCGAGTCTCCGACGAGGAGCTCCTCGTCGACCGAGAGTACCTCGTCCGATCCGAGCTCGATCTCCGATCTCTTCGATTTCCCGAACTCGCTGACCACTATTGGGACGTTGATCGACTTTGGCTCACTCACGACCTCGGAATGGACGTGGCCGCAATTCTGACACTTGACGGTCGTTTCCAAGACATCCTTCTTCCCTCCTATTCTGCCCTTCAGGACCTCGTGGAGACAACGCTCTCCGCACGAAGGGCATTCTAGAAAAAGCGCGTTGGGTACTGTCATCTCCATCCTCCAAGTTCCATTCACGGTACACGATGTTATAGTTATCGGTCGATCCTGAACGGGACTCCGTGACCAGGTACCACGACGTCCGCGAATGCGACTATCTCCTTCATGCTGGAGAGCGCGATGTCAGGATCGAAATTTAAACCTGGCGGAACCCACTTCAGGTAGTTTTCATAAGTCGGCAGCGCATCACCGGCAATCACATATCTCAGCCCCGCCTCCACGAACACGCTCATGCTTCCGGGCGTGTGTCCGGGGGTGTGGACGAGACGCACTCCTGGAGAGACATTCAAGTTCCTGTCGACCTTCCTATATCCGCTCCCTGGCCGTTCCGCCGAATGCACGATCATGGTGGCATTCGGAAACAGATCGTTGTTGGAGCAATGATCGTGGTGGAGGTGAGTGTTCACGACGATGTCAACGTCGGAAGGATCGAGGTCAAAACGCTTCAAGGCTGCAAGCAGCGCGTCCCTGTGTTCGAGGGTGCTCGTGTCGATTACTATGTTCCAATTGAGTGAACGGATGAGCGAGCTACTTGAATGCGCCTCGAGCACGATTCCCCCCTCCTTTCTTATCGAGCCGTTGCAAAGCACCTCGACTATGTTGCCGCTCATTTCACCTCAACCTCGTATCCGCAAGAAGCGCATCTCAGTTTTCCTCCCCTCAGACTCAATGTCGACCCGCATTCTGGACACTTCGCCTTCTTTGCGAAGTACTCGAGCCAAACCCTTCGAACGTCCTCTTCCTTCTCATCGCGGATCATCTGCAGAGCGTCCCTCAATTGAGGTGTCGTCGCAAGGGGGACTATCGAGTCGACGTTCAAGCTCAACGCTTCCTCCGTCCTCTTCCCGACTGGAAGCATCTGTCCGACGACCATCCCTGCCAGGAATCCGCCGATGTGAGCCGAATATGCAATCGGGCCAGAATCCAGGAAGACCATGACAACCTGGATCACGAACCAGCTGCCTACCGACATCCATACGGGAACCCGTGGAAGGAACAATGGACCGAGGAACATCGGAGTCTGCTCCCGGGGATAGAGTAGGAGCATCGCTCCCATTGCACCGGAGATCGCCGCCGAAGCCCCGATTATGAGCACCCCGGATCCCCACTGGATTACCGATTCCAGCAAGACGCCGGCAAAGCCCGCGACGAAGTAGACTGCGGCAAACCTTCCCTTCCCAATCCTTGACTCGAGCTGGACTCCGATAAGGAACAGGAAGAGCATGTTGACGATGACGTGAAATATCGTCGAGTGAACGAACATGTATGTGAAGATAGTGTAGAAGTTGTCACCCGAGGTCAGATAGGCGGACCTGAAACCGAGATCAAGCTGGACCGGAGATATCATGAAAAAGCCGGTGAACGACAAGATCGTGAAGAAGTAGATGACAAAGTTCCCCATGATGAGGAGATAGGTAAGAGTGAAACGTCTCATCGCTCCAATGAGGAGAGTCGCGACGATGACGAGAATCGAAACGATAGAGTAGACGTCCATTTTGCCCACTTCGATGAGGGATGATAATCGACTCGCATTTTAAATCAGTTCCGAATCAGGGTTGGGGCACGGCAGGTTTGATAAAGGGGTCGATGCTACCAGAGCATTAGGCCGATCCTTTGGAATACAATCCAGATCTCAGAATAGAGTATTGCCGTGGGGTGTATCCTCCGAGCGAAGACACGATGCTTCTCCTCGATTGCCTCGAAGTCGTGGACGGCGAGGACTTGCTCGAAATGGGATGCGGATCCGGAATCATCAGCGTGCACTGTGCGGCGGCGGGAGCCAGAGTCACTGCGGTCGATCTTAACCCCGCTGCGGTGGAATGTGCGATCGAGAACGCGAGAAGGAACGGGCTGGAGGTCAGAGGCATCGTCTCGGATCTCTTCTCTAAAGTCACAGGAGTCTACAATCAGATCGTTTTCAATCCTCCATATCTCCCTGCAGACGATGGCGATTCGCTCGCCCTTTCCTGGTCAGGGGGGAGGGGAGGGGTCGAGGTGCTTGACAGATTTCTCGGAGAAGTACCTGGTTTTCTAAAGCATAGAGGACGCATCACCGTAGTCGCATCGTCGAGCATGGACGATGAACTGCTCCGATCGTCTATCTCACGATTCGAGACGGAGATTCTGGGCAAGAAGCATATCTTCTTCGAGGAGCTGAGGGTCCTCTCGATGAGAGTACGCTAAGACTCGATGAGTTTCTTTACCGCTCTCTTCAGCAACTCGCTTGCGGCCTTGCCGTCGATCCTGCCTCTCAGTTCGTCCATCACCGGGCCCATCAGCGGTCCGACTGCCCCCATACCCTTCTCTCTGACGAAGGCGGCCCTCTCCCTGACTATCCTGGAGATTATCTCTTCGGCCTCCACGGACCCAACAATGCTCATCCCGAGATCGCGGACGGCGTCCCCGACCTTGCTGCCTTTCGCCACATGGCGGAGAATCTCCGGTATGGCCTCTTTCGCAAAGGCCCCTTGGGACAACATGCGGAAGATCTCGCTCACGGCGGCCTCGTCTATGCCGTAAGGATCCAGTCCATCTCTCTCAAGCTCCGGGAAGGTGTTGAGGAATGTCCTGGCAGCGACCGCTCCCAATCCGTAAGATCTCGCGATCTCCTCGAATAAGTCATCCAACCCCTCTCTGACGATCTGCCCCGCTTGCTGCTCGTGTATTCCATACTCCTTCGCAAACCTAACCATTTTCTGATCCGGCGGCTCCGGCAGAGCGGTGCGCAGCGTCGCAAGTTTCTCGCTGGAGACAGTAATCGGCCGGACGTCGGTCTCAGGATACATCCTGCTTGCCCCGGGGAGGGGTCTGCTGTAGGAAGTCGTTCCATCTGGCAACGGATCCCGGGTTTCCTCCGGAACGCCCCCAAGTGCCTGGTTCGCCCTGGCAATGACCGTCTTCATGACCGCTTCCGCCTTAGACTGGACTTCCGCGCAGAGCACGAAGGCATCGATGTCGTCCAAATGCATGAACTTCCGAAGCGAGTCCACCGTCTCCTGTTCGATTCCGTACCCGGGCAGCTCATCCGAGTGGAATATTCCAGCAACGCCCTTCGTCCTTGCGTATTGTGCGAGTTCGGAGCCGAGTCTCAACCTCCCATTCTTGCTCCTAAGCGTCCCGGCAAGCCCTTTCAGCCGACATGCCAAGACCCTGCCCCCCTTTGAGATCGCGGATTGGACCACCTTCGACTTCGTCTTGTCGAAGACGACGGAGACGTCAACAAAGTCTGATTCGGATTCCGCCACTCCTCTCTCCAAGAGCGTCCTCATTACTTCGAGGAGCATTCGCTGCCTCTCGACCTCCTTCTCGACATATAATGGCAGCATGCGGAGCTTCTGAACTCCCTTTATCTCGACCCTAGCTCCTCCGGGAATCGAGATGTTCAGATCTTCCCTGATCGTTCCGAGACCGCGCTTGACACGCTTCGTTGCCCTCATCATAGATCCCAAGCGTTGAGCGACGTCCCTGACCTCCTCGGGCGATCGAAGGTCGGGGCCAGTCGCGATCTCGACAAGCGGTATCCCCAGCCTGTCGATCTTGTACGTCACCTCTCCGCCCTTCGTCTCGACCTTCCTCGCCGCGTCCTCTTCCAGGCAGATCGTGGGAATCGATATCCTCTTGCCGTCGACATCGAGCCGACCGTCCAAAGCTATCAACGCGGTCCTCTGAAAACCAGTCGTATTCGAACCATCGATAACGATCTTCCTCATGAAATGAATCTCGTCCATCGGATTCGCATCGAGCAAACATGCCATGACCAGGACTGCGTCTATCGCATCGGGGTTGGCATCGTGCGGCGGCTCCTCGTCCGCCTCGACGAGGCATGAGACTCCCTTCGGAGCTTGATACCTGAACCGCATGCGCTTCTCGGCCTCCGCGAGCGCCGCCCTGTCGACCTCCCCCAGTTCGCTCTGCGTCGGCCTCAATCGGCGTAAGAGTATCGATCCTTCCTCATCGACCAAATCGGAAT
>JAJRAH010000022.1 GCA_028679985.1 Methanomassiliicoccales archaeon | reverse complement strand
CCGACCTTGTGCTTCCGCCCCGCTTCGATCTCAACGAAGTTCTTCAGGCACTTCTGCTCGTAGCAGTCCTGCCCCCGGACCTTCAGGCATTTGCCGATCGCGTACTCGCTCTGAGACAGTCCTGAGAATTCTCGAGCAAGAACTATCTGTCTCGTCACGCTCCCGCAGTGAACCGGGATCTCGTCCTTCAGATATCTTATCGAATCCCCGTGATCCGTGTGAGCGTGCGAGAGCACGATTCCGTCGACGGCCGGCTCGCGTTCGTCAGACTTGTATATCCCCGGGATTCTGGGGATTATTCCGAGGGAGAGGAGATGCTCCTCGTCCTTGGGCTTGAGGAACGGCTCCTCGTAGAACTTCTTCTCCCTGGCGTAGTTCTTGCCGAAGTCCAGGAAGAGCGAAGTCTCCTCCGACTTCACCAGGAACTTGTTCCCGCCGACCTCTCCTACCCCTCCACAGAAAGTGATCGTAGTCAACCCGATTCCTTCCCGCACCTGCTATCTTGAAAGAAGAGTCTCAGAACTATATCAGAATGATTCATACGAATGCTATTTATTATCAAGGATGAATATCGAGGAAGAAGAAAGGCAAGAGACTGGAGGATTGCGAGTTGAAAGTCAACGTCGACCTGCGCTTGAAGGACATACCCGGCCAGCTGGTCTTCGCGCTGGAGCCGATATCGACGAACGGCGGGAACATCGTAGGGGTAGTGCACCACAGGGACGTGGTCATAGGAGGGCACATCGCGGTCAATGTCACCTTTGAAGTCAGGTCGGACAAGACCCTGCAGCGCATACTCGACACCTGGAAAGAAAGGGAGATCGACGTTGCACGAATGGGATCGCTGTACGAGACTTTCCCGATAGAATGTCTGCTCGTCGGAGAGATCTCGCCGCAGGAGCTGAACAGCATCATGGAGAGGATCGAATCCATGGAGGACATGGAGTCCGTGGACGTCCGCTACTCGATGTCGGCCGCCTCTGACGGGAAGGCTGCGATCATATTCGGCAAGGTGAGGAAGCAGGACGCAGTGGAACGCGTGGAACGCTTCCTCGAGGAAAGGGCCGCGGAGGCCGGATTCATCTTGATCCGGGGGTTGGGGGACTGATATGGACCTTTTCATAGCCGGCTTCGGTGTCATCGGTCAGGGCGTCGTGGAGGTCATACAGCAGAAGGGGGAGATGCTCTCCAAAGCGTTCGGCCAGAGACTGCGAGTCGTCGGCGTCTGCGACTCCTCATCATACGAGACCTCGAAGAGGGGATTGGATCCTTCAACGCTCATCAGGCGCAAGCTCTCCGAAGGGAAGGTGGGCACGAAGCCCTTCGACGGGGATGCCGAGAGGATGCTGGGAAGCGTTGACTACGACACGCTCATAGAGGTCACCCCCACGAACATCCAGAACGGGGAACCTGGCGTGGCCAACATGCTCACAGCCCTCAATAGGGGAAAGCACGTCGTGACCTCGAACAAAGGTCCGCTCGCGCTCAGGTTCAAGGAGCTTTCAAGAGCGGCGGAGAAGAACGGGGTTCAGCTTCGTTTCGAAGCCACGGTCGGGGGTGCCACGCCGATCATCAACCTCTCGAGAGAGCTGCTGAGGGGCGAGAAGATACTATCGATCAGGGGAATCCTGAACGGCACCTGCAACTTCATCCTCAACAGGATGAAGGAAGAAGGACTGCCGTTCGCGCAGGCACTGAGAGAAGCGCAGGACATGGGGATAGCGGAGAGGGATCCCTCGTACGACATCGACGGGGTCGACAGTGCATGCAAGGCGGCGATACTCGCGAATGCGATATTCCACTTGGACAGGACCTACTCAGACGTCAAGAGGACCGGGATAAGAGGCGTTACGGAAGAGGCGGTCTCATTGGCTTCTGAAGAGAAGAAAGTCATCAGGCTCATAGGAGAGATATCGAGCAAGAGGCTCGAAGTCGCGCCGAGACTCGTTCCGATAGGGCATCCCCTCAGTATAGGAGGGACGAGGAACATCGTGCAGATACACACCGACCTCGCCGGCGAGATAACGGTAGCTGGTAGGGGGGCAGGGAAGTTCGAGACTGCGAGCGCCATTCTCAGCGATCTTGTTGCCTTACTGAAGGACAACCAGAAGTAGCGGAGGACCGCTTGAGTTTTTCGATTCGCTGCCCGAATGTTTCAATTACGCGTAGCTGCTAACGACATCCTGAGGGACGCAGAATGGTCTACGAGGTCGAGTTGATCTCCACCGCGGAGAAAGACGAGCTGTTCGAGCAGTATCAAGACCGATTTCTCTACACGCGCAAGGCAGAGATTTACGGCTGCTGCATGAAGCTCCTCACCGACCAGCAGTATGTGACGGAGAGATGGGCGGACAATTTCTACACAATGGGAGAGAACATCCGGTCTCACGGACGAATCGTCGTTTTGGATGAGCCGAGTGAAGGTCTCAAGGTCAAGTACGATCCGATGACCAAGACAGCCTTCCTGTACAATTTCGACTACTACGGATGGATCAAGAGCGTCGCTTTAGCGGTGGCGGGGGACGTCCTCGAGGACGAGCACAGGATCTATCACGTTCACGGGGCCGCGATCGACGTCAAGGGCAAGGGGGTATCGATCATCGCCCCATCGAAGACGGGGAAGACGACGCATTCATGGGGCCTCCTGAGAATGCCTGAGGCGAGACTTGTCACCGACGACTGGTATTTCGTCAGATT
>JAJRAH010000155.1 GCA_028679985.1 Methanomassiliicoccales archaeon | reverse complement strand
CCAGACTCAAGTTCATCAAGGTAGGCTTTGCGGTCGCGAAGCTGAAACCCGGCGTCATCGGGGTAAAGGTCGAGATCATGGACCCCACGGCGAAACTTCCAGATGAAGTGGAAGTCATGGCACCGGAAAAGGCGATCGAGGCGATGCCAGAGATGGCAGATCTGCTTCTTCGGAAGGAGGAGTCGACCCGACCTGAGCCGACATCATCCGAGGAGAAGGCCGCCGAAGGCGAGGTCAGTGAGAATACGAACGAGACGGTAGAGGAGTCGGGGAAAGAAGAGGGATCGACCAGCGAGACTGCTGCCTCCGCACCAGCGAAGGAGAAGCCGGCTGACGGTCGACTCGATGCCCCTGCGGAGACAGGCTCGAAGGAGGTGCATTGAGAAATGGCTTTGCTGAAGACATCGGACATCAGGCAGATGAGCAAAGATAACAGACTCGCTAAGCTCCGCGAGCTCAAGGATGAGCTCATGCACGAGAGGGGCACTGCCGCCATGGGCGGCGCTCCGGCGAACCCAGGACGGATTCGAGCCCTCAGAACGAACATTGCCCGGATACTCACCGTCGAAAGGGAGGAAGAGAAGTAATGGCTGAAATCTGTCCCGTATGTGGGCTACCCAAAGAATTGTGCATGTGCGAAGAGATCGCACGCGAGCAGCAGAAGGTCAGAATCTACACCGATAGCAGAAGGTACGGCAAGACCGTGACTGTTATCGAGGGAATCGATGCGGACGACATAGACATTGACGACTTGGCCAGAAAGTTGAAGACCAAATGTGCCGCAGGCGGAACGGCCAAGGACGGCAAGATCGAGCTCCAGGGCGAGCACAAGAAGAAAGTGAAAGAGACCCTGGAAGAGATGGGATTCAAGACCGACGTAAGATGAGCGCTCCATGAGAAAGAGGGATTTCATGAAACAGGAATTCATCGGTTTGGAAGCGGAAGTCATTGCATCATCGCATCACGGCTACGTTTCACTGAAGGGAAAAGTGATTGACGAGACGAAGAACACCATCGTGATCGCTCATGATGGAAAAGAGAAGGTGGTTCCCAAACCGGGCAATGAGTTCCTTTTTACATACGGGAATGAGAAGATCGCGGTCAGCGGTGCGGAGATACGGCATCGACCTGAGGACCGGATCAAGAAGACCAGGTGAGCTAATGAAAGGCGATGTTAGGGATATCGGTATTGATGTTGAAGCTCCAGAGACCACGTGCGATGACAAGAACTGTCCGTTCCACGGGCGGCTTGTAGTTCGAGGCATGTCCTTGGACGGAGTCGTGGTCTCGACAAAGATGGACAAGACGGCAATCGTTGAGAGAAACTACCTACGATACGTCGAGAAATACGAGCGTTACGAGAAAAGGACGAGTCGATATGCGGTCCACAATCCTCCTTGCCTTGGTGTAAAGGTCGGGGACCATGTGACGATCATGGAGTGCAGGCCGATAAGCAAGACTGTGTCCTTCACAATAATAGGGAAGGGGTGATGGTTCTTGAAGGGACTCGCTGGCAAGCAGACTCGTGGGATCCAGACAGGCTCTGAACTCGACGTCATAGACAACACAGGGGCGAAGTCCGTCTCGGTCATAGCCGTGCCTGGGTATCACGGAGTTCTTCGCAGATACCCTAGCGCAGGGATCGGAGACATAGTGGTGGCGTCCGTGAAGAAGGGCACGCCTGAGATGAGGAGACAGATCGTCTATGCTGTCATCGTCCGGCAGAGGCGACCCTTCAGGAGATCCGATGGAACGATGGTCGCCTTCGAGGACAACGCGGCGGTCGTGACGACCGAGACGGGCGAGACGAAGGGGACCGACATAAAGGGACCCGTCGCCAGAGAGGCCGCCGAAAGATGGCCGAGGATCGCCGCCACGGCCTCAATGATAATCTAGGTGATGATCATGGTTAAGAGCAGCAAGGCAAGGAAGCAGAGAAAGGCTCTGTTCAACGCCCCGGTGCACGTAAGAAGACGAACGGTGTCGTCCCACCTCAGCGAGGCCCTAATGAAAGAGCACAGGAAGAGATCCGTGCCAGTCATCAAGGGCGACACGGTGATGATAGCTCGCGGGGACGCGGACATCGTCGGGACGGAAGGAAAGGTCTCGAACGTCGACACGAAGACCGGAAGGATTACTGTCGAGGGCGTCACGACAACGAAGGCGGACGGAGCGCAGACGGCTCGGTCCGTTCATGCATCCAAGGTTGTCATCACGAAACTCGATTTGTCAGATTCATGGCGCAAGGAGAAACTCCAGCGCGGAAAGGAGGGCTAGTCATGACAAGAGAGATGAAGCGTTTGACCGCTCCTAGGAGCTGGCCAATCCCGAGGAAGACAGAGCACTGGATAGCAGCCCCTTCGCCGGGACCCCATTCCGTCGAGATGAGCATGCCGGTGCTGGTCGTCATGAGAGACTTGCTGCACCTTTGCGATACGGCGGTGGAAGCGAGGCACATACTGAGCAGCGGCGACATTCTTGTCGACGGCAGGGTCGTCAAGAGCAGGAAGTTCCCAGTCGGTCTGATGGACGTCGTGTCGATACCCAAGCTGAATCAGCACTACAGGATGATCCTGGATCAGAAGGGGAAGTTCGAACTCGCGAAGATTCCTCAAGGAAAGGAGCAGTGGAAGCTCTGCAGGATAGAGAGCAAGACGACGGTAAAGGGTGCCAAGACCCAGCTCGGACTGCACGATGGTCGCAGTATCCTTGTTGACTCCGACACCTACAAGACCGGAGATGTCGTCAAGATAGAGATTCCCACCCAGAAGATTCTGGAGACTTACAAACTGACGAAGGGGAGCGTCGCGATGGTAATCAGTGGCGCGCACATCGGGCAGACTGCTGTCATAGAGGAATACGTCGTGACGAGGACCCCAGATCAGAACATCGTGAGATTCAAGGATGGTACCTCGACGGTGAAGGGCAACGTGTTCGTAGTCGGTTCGAAGGTACCCGAGATAGAGCTGCCGGAGGCCAGAGTGATATGAACGATGCGATGAGGCAGCCGAGAATCGAGAAAGTCGTAATCAACATCGGTGTCGGGGACGCGGGCGAGCGTCTGACGAAGGCGCAGAAAGTCCTG
>JAJRAH010000021.1 GCA_028679985.1 Methanomassiliicoccales archaeon | reverse complement strand
TTGTATTTCGCCGTCCTCTCCGTCCTCGCAGGCGCTCCTGACTTGATCTGTCCGCAGCCTAGCGCAACCGCGATATCCGAGATCGACGTATCCTCCGTCTCGCCTGAGCGGTGACTCACCACGACGCCATAACCGGATTCAAAGCAGAAATCTGCCGCCTCGAACGACTCAGTTACCGTGCCGACCTGATTGACCTTCAGCAACATGGCATTCGTGGCCCCGATGCCTACGCCCTTCCGGACCCTCTCGACGTTCGTGACGAACAGATCGTCCCCGACGATCTGAACCCGATCTCCCAAACGCTTCGTCATGAGGGCAGCCTCGCTGAAGGAATCCTCCTCCAGCGGATCCTCGTAGCTGACGATTGGATAGGCTGACGCCAGACCCTCATAGAAGTCGATCAAATCCTCGGCGCTCAGCTTCTTCCCGTCGACCTCGTAACGGCGGTCCGAATAGAACTCGCTCGCGGCAGAATCCAGTGCCATGAACACGTCCTTTCCGGGACCGTAGCCCGCGGTACTGATCGCCTTCTCGATTGCGTCCAATGCCTCGCGGGTGGTGTCGATCGGAGGAGCAAATCCGCCCTCGTCTCCGACATTGATCGCTCCTATGCCATATGTATTCTTGAGAATCCCCCTCAGAGTCTGGTACACCTCGGAGCCGATCCTGTACGCCTCGGCGAATGACTTGGCTCCAGCGGGGACGATCATGAACTCCTGAATCCTCAGATTGCTGCCAGCATGCTTCCCGCCGTTGATGATGTTCATCATCGGGACCGGCAGGATGGTGCTTCCCTTCCTGAGATACTCGTGCAGGGGAATATCAGTGCATACCGAACCGGCCCTTGCACACGCCAGGGAGACCGCTGTGATCGCGTTTCCACCAAGCCTTGACTTGTTCTTGGTACCGTCCAGCTCGATCATCGCCTTGTCGAGGTCTTTCTGACACGTGACATCCATGCCTTCGAGCCTTGGCCCTATGATCTTCCGGATATTCTCAACCGCCTTCGATACGCCTTTTCCGCCAAAGCGCGGCCCTCCATCCCTCAGCTCCAGTGCCTCGTACGTGCCTGTGGATGCTCCTGACGGCGCGATTCCTGAAGCGGTTGCCGATCCGGTACGCACTTCGGCCTCGACTGTCGGATTCCCCCTCGAATCAAGCACTTCACGGGCCCATATCCTGACTATCCTGGTGTCTGTCACTCAAATTCCCCCGCTAACAGAACATCTAAACGGTCGGGATAATCGGGCTCGATTACCTAATAGGTTTCGAGGGTGCCTCTTCCATGACGTCGATGATCTCCATGTTACGCTCGAGGAGGGCCAATTCCCTAGTGTCCAGGGCCCGGGGATCGACCGAGACAAGCAGCCTTGACTTATACTCCATGACTGCTTCGGTGATGTGATGGATCATCCTGAGCACCTTCGTGAAATCGTTATTGACCATAAGGAACTCGACGCCGTCTATGAGAACGATGCTGTCCCCGCTCTTCTCGACGAAACGGATGATCGTGTCGCTCAGGATTCCTATGTTCGTCGGGTTGACGTAAACTTTGCCAAGCTGGTTGCTCAGCCATATGATCGGGGTCTTCTCAAGACCCCATTCCTTTCTTATGATATCGGGATGCTGCCTTGTCACGCAGAGTCCCTGAATCTTGTGTGTCACCTGATCGACAAAGATCTCGAATGACTTTTTCGGCTTGTGCTCTTTCACAATGTATCCGAAGCCCCGGCGGAGCTCGTACCTCTTTGCTGACCTTGTCGCCTTCTCCATGCCCTGTGGGGGCGTTCCAGTGGGCTTTGCACGCTTGAACAACTTCGCGAAACCGCTCGGCTCCTTTTCCTTGACAGCGAGAAGAGTCTCGGACGGCTGCTCGAGAACCGCTTTCAGCCTGTCCGCGAGCTCGCTATTGTTAAATGGTTTCCGTATGTATCCAGATACGACGTCCTGAAGACCAAAGATGTCCGTCCCGATATCTGTGGTCGCTGTGAGCATCATTACCTTGATCTTTTCCGTCAGACCCTTTTCCTTGAGTTCTCTCAGTATGCTCCACCCGTCGAGATCGGGCATGTTGATGTCGAGAAGAATCAGATCCGGATGCTCCGAGTCCACCTTCTCCAAGCACTCCTTTCCGCCGGCTGCGGTGACAGGGGTGAAGCCTGCGGACGACACTATCTCGGAAACGACGTCGAGGACTGCAGCGTTGTCGTCGACGATCAGGACCTTGCTCAAGCGATTGCCTCCAAGAGGGATTCTGGTTCGGTTCTCTTCAGTTGTGGTCATGACATGCTGCGAGAATGTTAAAAATCTATCTCCCCGACTTGATAACCTGATACCGTCTGCGTGCGCGCGGCTTCATTCAGAACGGCATACGACCCTAGATACATAGTGTCGGAGGAAACCGCGTCCGAGGACGGGGACCACTGCGCAACGCCTAGTAGAAGCCTACGTCTTCCTGCTTTCCTTCGCCTTAGAACGCAGGTGATCGTATCCGCATCGTCTGCAGCGTGTAGCCCTTGGGGCATTCCTCGCGTAGCATTTCATGCAGATCTTCTTGTCGAGAATCCTCGCGTCGGCTTCTTTGAAGCGTGCCATGATAGTTCCGCTCCAGGGGAAGATGAATGGAGTATAAATACGTTGCCGAAACCGAGAGGACTTGTCCAACTTCCTCGGAATCACTGGTGAAGCATTCCCTGTTCTACCGTTTCTTGGGTTCTCCGACCACGACGAGATACGCCAGCAGCGATTCGAGCTGGATTCGCTCGTTGCTGCCTTCTACGATCCTGAACTCGACCTCACCGGTCTTGTCGATCAGCTTGACCTTCTCGATGTCCGGTATCTTGAGATCGAAGAAGATCTTGTGGATCTGCTTGATGATGTCCTCTCCCGACAGACCGTAGTTGATCATGATCTCGTCCAGCATATTCCTCGCATCCATGAAGTCTCCAGCAAGGGCGGTCTCGAGCATCGCCTTCACCTCGTCCGGTCTTGCCGTTCCCGTGGTCTGATAGACGACGTCGACCGTGATTTCCTGATCCAGTGCGGCGGCGACTTGCAGGGAGTTTATCGATTTTCTCAGATCCCCCTGAGCTATGTGTATCAACGCCTCCATGGCATCATCAGAGATCTTCAGACCCTCCTTAGATGATATGATCTTGAGCGCCTTCCTCACGTCTTCGGCCTTCAAAGGACGGAATCTAAAGACAGCGCACCTGGACTGGATAGGCTCGATTATCTTTGACGAATAGTTGCAGGAAAGGATGAACCTGCAGGTCTTGCTGTATCTCTCCATCGTCCTTCTCAATGCCGCCTGGGCATCGGAGGTGAGGGCGTCTGCCTCGTCAAGGAATATAATCTTGAAGCTTGATCCGCCTATCGGAGAGGTCCTGGCAAACTCCTTGATCTTGCCCCTGACGACGTCGATTCCACGCTCGTCGGAAGCATTCAGCTCGACGAAGTTTTGCTGCCATCCCTCTCCGAACAGTTCTCGCGCCAGTGCCAAAGCGGATGTCGTCTTTCCGGTTCCCGCAGGTCCGGCAAACAACAGGTGAGGAAGGTTACCAGACCGGGCATACGACTGGAGACGTTCGATGATGTCTCTCTGACCGACGATGTCTTTCAGCGCCTTCGGTCTGTATTTCTCAATCCATATCTCATTCATGTGAGTCCGGACGGCTCTAGCGGTTTCATAGCGAAAATACTTTTCGCAGAGAACACTGGAAATGGCAGTCTCGGATATTCATCATATGACAGACGGCGATGGGATTCATCATGATATGAATCGGGATGCGTCCTAGTGTTCTTCCCGAAACTTTTTAACCGGAACTTCCTTCTGACATGTCGTGGTTAGGTGCAGCAAGTGTGGGAAGAAGGCCGTGACTTTCATCCGGTACAATGGAAGCCATCTTTGCCGTGATCACTTCCTCGACTTTGTCGAGAAGAGGGTCAAGACGGAGTTCAGACGCCAGGTGGACCTTGACCATGCGGGTAGTATCTCGGTAGCCCTATCCGGTGGAAAGGACAGCTCGGTCGCACTCGCAATACTCTTCGATATTCTTCACCCGCGGAGAGATGTGACACTGAGTGCTATCACTGTCGACGAAGGAATCGAAGGTTACAGAGAACTCACACTGAAAAAGGCACGCGCTCTTACAAAGAGCATCGGTATCGATCATCGCGTAGTCTCGTTCGAAGATGAATTCAGGACAACCATGGATTCGATCTCAGATTCACTGGATGAGAAATCCCCCTGCACATACTGCGGCGTCCTGCGAAGGTGGTGCCTGAACAAGGCGGCGCGGGAGATGGGAGCCGACGTGATGGCGACCGGTCTGAACCTAGATGACACCGCCCAATCGATACTGATGAACTTCACAAGAGCCGACGTCGAGCGCCTTGCTAGACTGGGCCCGCACAAGAAAGTGCAGCCGGGTCTCATCCCTAGAATCCAACCATTGCGAAAGATCCCCGAGAAGGAAGTGTATCTTTACGCGATGCTGCGAGACGTACCGTTTTCGGACGACGTATGCCCCTACGCTGACGAGGCGCTCAGAAATCAGTATAGAGAAATGGTCGATGTATTGGAAGACCGAAGTCCCGGTTCGAAGCACTCGATTCTGGCGAGCTATGATGCGATCCTGCCGTTGTTGCGGGAGCATTATCCCCCCGCATCTCTGAGTGTCTGTCGCTGCGGGGAACCAACGCCCAAAGAAAAGTGTATGGCTTGCGAGCTACTTGACGGATTAAGAGCTAGGAAGCCTCAGAGGAAGTCGTAGTACTTGTACGCCTTCTCGCCCTCGCCCAGGCAGTAGTGGATCTTGGTGAAATCCTTCTTGAACGACTTCACTTCTGCCCTGACCCTCTCTATCTTGCCTTCGCCTGTGACGATCTTCGATATGAGCCTGGCGACCTCCTTCATCTCGCTCACTCCCATGCCGACCCGAGTCAATTCCTGGGTACCGAGCCTTATCCCGCTCGGCCTGACGGGGCTTTCGTCTCCGGGCAGGAGATTCTTGTTAGACATGATGTTCGCGAGTTCGAGGTTCTTCGCGACCTCCTCGCCCCCGCCGTGCTTCGAGACGTCGACGGCAATCGTGTGCGATTCGGTGAAGCCCAGATGCGGGCAAAGAACGTCCACCCCCAGTTCCTGCAGGGCCTGGCCTAGTGCTTTCGCGTTCTTTATCGTCTGATCAGCGTATTGCTCACCATAGATTTCCTCTTCGGCGAGCGTAACCGCAAGGGCCGCCATGGCGTGAAGGTGGTGGCTGCTCGTAACTCCCGGGAAGACAGCCCTCCGTATCTTCTTCTCCATCTCGTCCGAGATCCCGTCCGCAAGCACGATTCCGTGGTTGGGACCGGGGAAGGTCTTGTGCGTGCTCGCCGTCATTATCGTGACGCCCTCCCTCAAAGGATCCTGGAACTTCTTCCCGGCTATCAGTCCGAGGACATGAGCGGCATCGTACCACACCTCGCATCCGATCTCCTGGAACGTGTCCTCGAGCTCGCGCAGAGGGGTCGGGAAGAGGAAGACAGAAAGTCCGAATTGCGCGACCTTCGGGCGCTCCTTCAAGAGAACCTTCCT
>JAJRAH010000154.1 GCA_028679985.1 Methanomassiliicoccales archaeon | reverse complement strand
GTGCTCGTCGCGGGCTGCCACATCGGCGATTGCCACTACATATCAGGAAACGAGAAGGCCCAGAAGAAGGTCGAGGCGACGAAGGAACTGATCGACCAGCTCGGTCTCGACGGCAGACGACTTCGCCTGGAATGGATATCCGCATCGGAGGGAGCGAAGTTCGCCGCGACGATGAAAGAGTTCACGGAGGATCTGAAATCGCTGGGACCCAGTCCGCTCAAGGAGGCCTCCGAATGAGCGAGATGAAGAAGCTGATAGACGACACCGGGGCGTTCGACTGCGTCGAGTGCGGGAAGTGCACGAGCGTGTGCCCCGTCGCCAGGGTCGATCCGAACTTCGCCCCTAGATTGATCGTCGTCAAGGCGCTCGAGGGCGTCGAGACGAATCTCGCGCAGGAGAAGGACATGTGGTCCTGCATCACGTGCGAGATGTGCAATGACATGTGTCCCTACAAGGTCGATTACACTGGTTTCATCCAGGGCATGAGGGCAGAGGCCGCCAAAGCGGGAAATCTGCCGGTGCTGTCGCAGGGCGGCGCGGTCCACACGATGCAGAGGATTATGGCCAAGGGGTTGAAGCAGAATCGGCTTTCCTGGCTGACGCCGGATCTTCGCGTGAAGGAGAAGGGGGACGTGTTCTACTTCACCGGCTGTGCCGTTCAGCTCGGGACGCTGTACTACGATCGTGCGGCGGAGCTGAAAAGGACGCCGGCTAGCATAGTGAAGGTCCTGAACGCTGCAGGGATAGAGCCTGTCGTAAGCAACAATGAAGTCTGCTGCGGGCACGACCTCAACTGGACCGGTGACGAGGATTCGCTCTTGAGTCTGATGGACCGGAACGTGAAGATCATCAAGGAGTCAGGTGCGAAGACGGTGGTGTTCTCCTGCCCCGAATGCATGCGGACCTTCGAAGTCGACTATCAGGACTTCCTCGGCGACCTGCCCTTCGAGCTCAAGCACATCTCCGAGTATCTGTTGGAACTTGTCGACGAGGGGAAACTGAAGTTCAAGGAGAACGGGGGCAAGGTCACGTACCAGGACTCCTGCAGGCTCGGAAGGCATCTCGGCATATACGATCCGCCGCGAGACCTGATCAAGGAAATAGGAATGGACCTCGTCGAGATGCCGAACAATAGGGAGAAGGCGGGATGCTGTGGCGTCAATGCCTTCGGGAACTGCAGCGAGACGTCGCGCAAGTTGCAGTTGGACCGCCTTATCGAGGCGGCTGGGACAGGCGCGGACATGATGCTGACATTCTGTCCGAAATGCGCCATTCACTTCAATTGCCTATTGAGCAGCCCTAAACTACCCGTGGATAGGGGAAAGGTGAAAATAGTCGTTAGGGATTTCGGGGTTGTCATCGCAGAAAGACTAGGAGAGGGTGACGGTAGTGAACAAGCAAGATCTTGACAACTCGCAAAAGAGATACCTGATGCTGGAGCTCTCTTGCGCAGACAGGAAGTGCAACCCCTGCACGTACCCGAACTGTCAGCGCTTTGTGAGGGAGAACGGCCACAAACAGATAGTATCCAGCCGGATTTTCGAGGCCCCCACGCGCATCTCTGCCGGTGGCGATACGTACAGACAGAGGTACGTCCTTTTGGAGCTCTCCTGTTCCGAGCGGAAGTGCAACCCTTGCACCTATCCTAACTGCCAAAGGTACGAGAGGGAGACCGTGAAGAAGAAGCCCTTCAAAGTGAAGGTATCCGAACTTTCGGGGGACAACGAACTGCGGAGCGTGCTCTCGAAAGAGATGTGATAGTCCGGAAGGAAAGCGTCCGTTCCGGACCGAATGCGAGCGATTAGGAGAGACGCAAAAGAAGGAAACAACCCGTTGGGATTGAGGAACCCAGAGAAAGGATTAAGGGGTTCTCGACGATTCCGACGAACGGAGAGGGTGTCGCGATGGAGAGATCTGTGCTAGTAATCGGAGGAGGTGTCGCGGGTATCCAGGCGTCCCTGGACCTGGCCGACAAGGGAGTGATAGTCCATCTGGTCGAGAGCTCGCCGAGCATTGGAGGGCGAATGGCGCAGCTCGACAAGACCTTCCCCACGAACGACTGTTCTATATGCATATTAGCGCCGAAGATGGCGGATTGTTACGGTCATCCGAACATCAACGTGCTGACTTACTCAGAACTCATCGGGCTGGAAGGGCGAAAAGGCCGCTTCCAGGCGAGAGTGCTCAGAAAGGCTCGGTACGTCGATGAATCGAAGTGCACCGGCTGTGGAGAGTGCCTCCAGAAGTGTCCCACGAAGGGCATCCCGAACGATTTCGAGGCGGGACTGGCGACGCGTCGGGCCATATACATGCCGTTCCTGCAGGCAGTCCCGAGGGTCGCGACGATAGATCGGGAGCACTGCAAGTTCCTTACCGAAGGAAAGTGTGGCGTGTGCAAGAAGGTCTGCAAACGGGAGGCGATCGATTACGAAATGAAGGACGCGATCCTGGAGATAGAGGTGGGCGCGGTTATCTGTGCCACAGGCTATGACGTCTGGAATCCGAAGGTCGCAGGCGAGTACGGTTATGAGAGATTCCCGAACGTTTACACCGCGATGGAGTACGAGCGGCTGACGAACGCCGCGGGCCCAACCGGCGGGCACGTGGTAAGGAGATCGGACAGCCAGGAGCCGAGAAACATAGCGTTCATCCAGTGCGTGGGCTCTAGGAATGTCCAGCTCAACCATCCATACTGTTGCGAAGTGTGCTGCATGCACTCGACTAAAGAGGCGATGCTCGCGAAGGAGCACAAGGAAGACATCAAGACGACGATATTCTACAAGGACCTGAGGGCGTGCTCCAAAGGGTTCTTCGAATACGTCGGGCGGGCGAAACGCGATTATGGCGTAGAATTCGTCAACTCCGATGCGACCGTCCAGGAAGAAACGGAGAATCACAATCTTATCGTATCATATGATGTCGCCGGAAAATCCGAGCGACGAGAGTTCGACATGGTCGTCCTTGCAACGACGCTCATTCCGAGGGACTCGATGCCGAGATTGGCCAAGGTTCTCGGAGTAGAGCTCACGGAGTTCGGTTTCATCAGATCGAAGGACAGAATTCTGGCTAGGGTCGAGACATCGGTCCCCGGCGTCTATATCGCCGGGTACTGCGCAGGCCCGGCTGACATTCCGGAATCCGTCGCACAAGGATCGGCGGCGGCCGCGAAGGCCGTCGAGGCGCTTGTTGAAGCGAGGGTGTCCGCATGAGCGATGAGAACGTGAGAATCGGAGTTTTCGTCTGTCACTGCGGCACGAACATCGGCGGGTTCGTCGACGTCCCTGCGGTGGCGAAGTATGCCGCGTCGCTTCCCGACGTCGCGTTCGCTTCAGACAGCCTATACACGTGTGCCGAGAACGGGCTTGCCAGCATAAGGGACGCTATCAAGGATCACGGCCTCAACAGGGTCGTCGTAGCCTCGTGCACGCCCCGCACTCACGCCCCGCTGTTCCAGGCGGTGTGCGAGGAGGCGGGACTGAACAAATATCTTTTCACGTTCGTCAACATCCGGGAGCAGTGCTCCTGGGTTCACATGAAGGAGAAGGAGAAGGCCACGGAGAAAGCCAAGGACCTGATCCGGATGGGAGTCGCAAGAGTGAGGCTTCTTCAGGCTCAGGAGGAATCGCGGATCGCCGTCGAGCCGAAAGCGCTCGTCATCGGCGGCGGAATATCCGGCATGACGACCGCTTTGTCGCTTGCCGACCATGGATTCCCGGTGATCCTTGTCGAGAAGGACGGCGAGCTTGGGGGGTTCGTAAGGAATCTCAACAATCTGTATCTCGATGGCAAGGACGCGGTGGAGACCATTAACCCGGTGATCGGCAGGGTAAGGGCGAACAGGAACATCACCGCCTTCCTCAACTCCCGCGTCGTCAAGGTCGACGGGTTCATCGGCAACTACGACATCACACTATCAGTCGACGGCAGGGAGAAGAAGGACAAGGTCGGCGTGATCGTGGTTGCGACGGGCGCGATGGAGTACGTCCCGTATTCATTGTATGGATACGAGCAGTTCGAGCACGTCGTCAGCCTGACAGAGTTCGAGATCTTGTGCAAGAACAAGGCGCTGCCGAAGATTCATTCCATAGCGTTCATACAGTGCGTCGGGTCAAGGGGACAGGACAAGTCCTACTGCTCGAGGATATGCTGCAACGTCGCGATCAAGAACGCGCTGAATTGCGCGGAGAATTACAAGAACATGCTGGGCCGTGAGGAGACCGGAGCGGAGGTCAAGGCTCCTGTCGAGATGAAGGCTTGGGAGGAGATATCCGAGCGGAGGAGGCGCAGGCGAGGCCGCCGGGGCGAGGAGGAGGGAGGCGAGGCGCCGCAGGCGGCACCGACTGAGGCGCTCGAGATCACGATCTTCAACAGGGATGTCATGGCCTACGGCGTCGATCATGAGCTGAACTACAACAAGGCGAGAGAGGAGCACGTCCGGTTCGTCAGGTACACGCCTGAGAATCTACCGAAGGTCAATATGGAAGGGGACAAGCTCGTCGTCGACTACTGGCACGATACGCTGAAGATGCAGAGGAAGATGAACGTGGACATGGTCGTTCTTTCGACTCCCCTCATTTCTCAGCCGGATGCGAAGGATCTTTCGAAATTGCTTAAGGTACCTCTCGGGCAGGACGGGTTCTTCCTCGAGGCACACGTCAAGCTCAGACCAGTGGATTTCGCTACCGATGGCGTGTATGTCTGCGGGACGGCCAAAGCGCCGGCGGATATCACTGAGTGCGTCGATCAGGCTCTCGCCGCAGCTTCCAGGGCGGCGATACCTCTGGCAAGAGGTTACGTTCAGGCTGAGGCGCTCACGGCGAAGGTCAACCCGGATATCTGCACCGGGTGCGGCACATGCGAGGCCGTCTGCCCGTATGGGGCGATTCGAAAGACGGAGAAAGGTGTGGCAGAGGTCATCGTCGCCGCGTGCAAGGGATGCGGCTGCTGCGGCGCGACGTGTCCTGAGGGCGCGATAGATCAGTCTCATTACACCGACGTCCAGCTGCTCGCGGAGGCGAAGGCCGCCCTCGAGGGGGTGGTCCATTGAGCGATTTCGAACCGAGGATCGTCGGATTCTTGTGCAACTGGTGCTCCTATGCGGGAGCGGATCTGGCCGGCGTGAGCAGGTTCCAGTACCCGACGAACATAAGGTCGATCAGAGTAATGTGCAGCACGAGGGTGAGCCCTCACCTTCTGCTCGAGGTTTTCAAGGCCGGGGCCGACGGCGTCATGGTCGGAGGATGCCACATTGGAGACTGTCACTACATCACCGGCAACTACTACACGGAAAAGAGAATCATGCTGACGAAGGAGCTTCTCCGCCTCGCCGGAATCGAGCCGGATAGGCTCAGGCTCGAGTGGATATCGGCTTCCGAGGGGGAGCGGTGCGCGAACGTCGTGGCCGATTTCGTCAAGAAGGTTCGCGAACTGGGACCGTCTCCGATTCCGCGCGATAGCAGGCTCGCTCTCAGATTGGACGCCGCCACCGAGGCCGCGAAGGTCTTCAGGCTGAGGCTGCTCTCCGGCAAGGAGATCAAGCTGACCGGAGAGGGGAATGCGTACGGCGAGAAGGTGGATCCCGAGAGGTTCGGAAACATACTGAGGAACGCGGCGCAGGAAGAGTTCCAGAGGAACTTGATACTTGAGCTCACGAAGTGCAGCGCCCTTTCCGTTAAGGAGATGGCGAAGGAGACAGGCGAGGCAACGGACGCCACGCTCGAACGTGTCGTCGCGCTTCGATCGAAGAATCTCCTCGCACTGAGCGTTGTGGAAGGGATGACGCCGAAATACAAAGCGATCATCGTCGGGGGTGTCTAGGATGATGTCGAAGGTCGGAGCTGTTATGGTCATCGGAGGAGGGATATCCGGAGTCCAGACTTCCCTGGACCTTGCCGATTCTGGATTCAAGGTATATCTGGTCGAGAAGAGAGCGAGCATAGGAGGCACGATGGCGCAACTCGACAAGACGTTCCCGACCAACGACTGCTCGATGTGCATAATGGCACCGAAGCTCGTCGCGGCGGGCAGGCATCACAACATAGAGCTGATCACGAACGCGGACGTCGAGGAGATCAATGGCGTCCCGGGAGATTTCCGTGTCACTCTGAAGCGCAGGACGCTCCGCGTCGACGAGAACAAGTGCACTGGGTGCGGCGTGTGCGCCGAGAAGTGTCCGGTCGAGACGGTCGACGAATACAACCAGGGAATGAAGAAGCGGAAGGCGATATTCGTCATGTATCCTCAGGCGGTGCCGCTCGTCTTCAGCATAGACAAGGAGGCATGCATCGGCTGCGGAGTCTGCTACGAAGAGTGTCGCGCGAAGGCGGTCGTCTACGAGAAGCCTGACGAGGCTCTCGAGATCAGCGTCGGCGCCGTGATATTGTCGCCGGGCTTTGACGAGTTCGATGCGAGGCTGAAGAAGGAATACGGATACGGGCATTACAAGAACGTCGTGACCAGCATCGAGTTCGAGAGGATGCTCAGCGCCACAGGTCCGTATTTCGGTGCGGTCTTGAGGCCGTCGGACGGGGAGATTCCCAAGAAGGTAGCATTCATTCAGTGCGTCGGCTCGAGGGACGAACAGGTAGGAAACACCTACTGCTCTTCCGTCTGCTGCATGTACGCCATCAAAGAAGCGATAATCGCGGGTGAGCACACGGCGGGACTGAAGCCGACGATATTCTTCATGGACGTCAGGGCCGTCGGGAAGGAGTTCGAGAATTATCGGGAGAGGGCCGAGAAGGAGTATGGCGTGATCATCCGCCGCGGCACCAGGGTCGCTTCCGTAGAGGAAGATACTGCGACGAAGAACCTGCTCGTAAGATACAGCGAGAACGGCGGGATAGCCACCGAGGAGTTCGACATGGTCGTCCTGTCGGTCGGCATGCGACCGTCCGAGGACGCTGAGAAGCTGAGCAGGCGGCTCGACTTCCGGCTGAACAAACACGGATTCTGCGAGACCGACGTGTTCTCGCCTCTATGCACTTCCCGACCAGGCATCTTCGTGAGTGGCTCGTTCGCCTCGCCGAAAGACATCCCGACGACGGTAGCTGAGGCTTCTGGCGCTGCCGCAAAGGCTGCCGCGCTCATCGCGGACGTGAGAAACACTCAGGTCACTGTCAAAGAGTACCCGGCCGAGATCGACGTCACTGGACAGGAGCCTAGGGTCGGAGTCTTCGTTTGCCACTGCGGTATCAACATCGGAGGCGTCGTAAAGGTGCCATCCGTGGTCGAGTACGCCAAGACCCTCCCTGGGGTCGTGTACGCCGAGGAGAACCTCTATACCTGCTCCTCCGACACGCAGGAGAAGATCAAGGCGATGATAAAGGAGCACAACCTCAACCGCGTGGTCGTGGCGTCCTGCACGCCCCGCACGCACGAGCCGCTGTTCCAGAACACGATCCGGGAGGCAGGCTTGAACACCTATCTTTTCGAGATGGCGAACATCCGGGACCAGTGCTCGTGGATACACATGCACGAACCGGAGAAGGCGAGCAAGAAGGCTAGAGATCTGGTGAGAATGGCAGTCGCGAAAGCAAGGCTGCTTGAGCCGCTGAAGAAATCGTCGATCCCGGTCAACCATTCAACTATCGTGATCGGCGGAGGCCTCGCGGGGATGACCGCCGCGCTCGAAGTCTCCGCGCAAGGTTTCCCAGTTCATATCATCGAGAAGACGGGTCAGCTGGGAGGAAGCCTGGCGAGGCTCTATCACAAGGAAGGGACTCGCGAGCCGAGGGAGTACATGAACGAGCTCATCGCGAAGGTGAGGGATGCGAAGAACATCACCGTCCATCTAGATTCGGAGGTCAAGGACGTGACCGGATTCGTCGGCAACTTCAAGGTGAAGACCTCTGGAGACGAGATCGAGAGCGGCGTGATAATCGTAGCAACAGGCGCCACCGACTACAAACCGAGCGAGCACTCCTATGGCAAGGACAAGAGGGTCATCACCCAGCTCGAACTGGAGCAGAAGCTTGAGGACAAATCGCTTCGAGCGAAGAAGATAGCGATGATCCAGTGCGTAGGCTCAAGAAACGAGCAGGTACCCTACTGCAGCAGGATCTGCTGCGTCACTGCGATGAAGAACGCCATAGCTGTCAAGCGCCAGAACCACGCGACAGAGGTGTACGTCTTTCACAAGGACATCCGGACTTACGGATTTAGGGAGGAATTGTACAAGGAGGCTTGCGAGCTCGGCGTGAAGTTCATCAGGTTCCCCGAGGAAGATATGCCTCGCGTCGGAGGCAATGGGGATCAGTTGGAGGTCATAGCTCATGATACCGTACTGGGCGAGGATGTCCTGGTGAAGCCGGATATTCTGGTACTGAGCGTCGGTATTCGGCCGAACGAGGGCAACGAAGAGCTCGCCAAGATGCTCAAGGTACCCCTCAGCAAGGACAAGTACTTCCTCGAGGCCCACATGAAGCTGCGACCCGTGGACTTCGCGACGGAGGGCATCTTCCTCGCCGGTTCGGCTCACTGGCCAAAGTTCATCGACGAGGTGATCGCTCAGGCTTCGGGAGCCGCGACCCGCGCGATGACCATCATATCGAAAGACGAGCTCGAGACCGAGGGAATAATCGCGGCCGTCAACGAGGACATCTGCGACGGATGCGGGATCTGCGAGCCCACGTGCGAGTACAAGGCGATACAGGTCGTCAAGGTCTCGGAGAATCCTGAGAGGCTGAAGGTAGCGGTCAACGAGGGACTGTGCAAGGGCTGCGGGGCATGCGTTGCCGCGTGTCCGTCTGGTGCGATGGAGCAGAAGGGATTCAAGTCGTCCCAGGTAATCGCGATGATCGACAGCGCTCTTGAAGGAGGCGATTCGTGATGTCAGCGACAGAGGCGAAGCATGAGATCGGGTCGGCAGGCGAGGAGTGGGATCCGAAGATAATCGTCTTCTGCTGCAACTGGTGCTCCTACGCCGGCGCAGATCTCGCCGGCGTGAGCAGACTCCAGATGCCGACCGACTTCAGGGTCATACGGACGATGTGCTCCGCGAGGGTCGATCCGGAGTTCGTCCTGAGAGCCTTCGCGAAGGGGGCCGATGGCGTATTGGTCGCCGGTTGTCATCCCGCTGACTGCCACTACATCGGTGGCAACTACCGGACCAGGAGGAGGATCGCGATGTTGCGTATGCTACTTGAGCAGTACGGATTCGATCCGGACCGCCTCAAGCTCGAATGGATCTCCGCTTCGGAGGGAGAGAAGTTCCAGAAGACAATCCGGGAGTTCACGGAGAAGATCAGGGAGATCGGTCCGAACCCCATCACGGAGGACTGATATCATGAGGACGGAGAAGAAGCTCGATGCCGCGATGAGGATGATGGAGGGCGAGAGGATCCGCTGGCTCATGGGCAAGCGGCCGACCTTGACTATGAAGGGCAACGTGTTCAACGAGATCGTGACTGAGACGAGGTTCGACATCGTTCTCTACAACGCCGCGATCGTCGAGATCGACAGGAACATGATATTGGAGGAGCTCGAGACCGGGCCCAAGACAGTCCACCAGCTCAGTGAACTGACTGGGATACCCAAGCACGACGTCGTGAAGCACCTGATCGCTTTGAAGAAGTGGGGAAAAGTCGACTATGCTGGTAGAGATGGAAAGTCGCCGTTGTACCGCAGCAATGCAGTACAAATCGAGGAGGTGGAGTGATGGAGAAGGTCAAGATCGCACAGTATTGGGGTGCCGGGTGCGGCGGCTGCGACGTCGCGTTGCTCGACATCGACGAGAAGATACTGGGTGTCGCGAGCATAGCCGACATCGCCTTCTGGCCGATTGCCGTGGACGTCAAGCTGAAGGACGTCGAGGCGATGCCGGACGGCAATATTACAGTCACG
>JAJRAH010000020.1 GCA_028679985.1 Methanomassiliicoccales archaeon | reverse complement strand
CTTTTCCATTTCATCAGGGCCGAAATCCCTTGTTCCCCTCGGACGCTGAATCATCCCGTCACCAATAGGATGGCCGTTATTAAGTTTTTATCATGGAATGTGCCTGGAAGTGACCGCAACCCGGGAGTCCGACGATGCTAGACCCGCCTCAGTGCTTGATCGATGTCTTCCTTGACGTCCTCGATGTCCTCTATCCCGATGGACAGCCGTATCAGTGAATCCTTGATTCCGAGTCTGGCTCGGTCCGACGGCGATAGGGCCGCATGCGAAGAGTTGAGTGGCATGCTTGCAAGGGAATCGACACCCCCGAGACTCGTGGCCTTCTTTATGAGCGAGAAGGACCTGAGTACAGTCTCGGCCGCAGCCCTTCCCCCCGCAACCTCGAAGCTGACCATCCCGCCGTACCCGCGCATCAATTTGCTACCCAGCTCGTGCTGGGGATGGGATTTCAATCCCGGATAGTACACGGCCTCCACCTTCGCATGATCCTCCAAGAACTCGGCAATAGCATTGCCGTTCTCGTTGTGCTTTGCCATTCTTATGACGAGCGTCTTCATTCCTCGGATGAGGAGATAGGCGCCGATCGGATCGAGAGACCCTCCGAAGACGACGCGTTTCTTCCAAAGCGAATCGATTTGGGATCTGCTGCCGACGACAGCCCCGGCAATGAGATCGGAGTGTCCGTTGAGGTACTTCGTGCAGCTGTGAATGACAATGTCGACCCCCATCGCAATGGGATTCTGATTCACCGGCGTGGCAAACGTGTTGTCGATCACGACCGTAGCCCCTTTCTCGTGGGCCGCCCTCGCCACGGTCGGGATGTCCACGAGCTTGAGCATGGGGTTTGTCGGAGACTCGAGGTAAACCACTTTGGTCTCGTCCGTGATCGCCGCGACTATGTCGGGCGTCTTCGTGGAATCGACGAATTCGATCCGAGCGCCGAGCCTGGGAAGCTCGTTCTTCATGAGATTGAAAGTGCCCCCGTAGACGTCCTCCACCGAAACGAGGCGGTCTCCGCTTCCGAGGAGGGACGTGAGAGTGGCGGTGATGGCGGCCATACCCGATGAGAAGACCAATCCCTTCTCCGCGCCTTCGAGATCCGCTATCTTGTCCTCGGCGGCTCTCACCGTCGGGTTGCCGTATCTCGTGTAGATGTACGATCCGTCCGGTACCTGGCCCTCCCACGTTCTCGGGTCATCAGTCGGGAAGTAGAATGTGGACGTCTGAAATATCGGGACGTTCACCGAGCCATACTGCTCATCCTTCGCTTCGCCCGAGTGCACAGCAGCCGTTGACATGCCCTTGTACTTGCTCATTTCGAACACCGCCAATCACATGACCAGATGCGCGCCATCTCCCCTGGTCGTCCGTGAAAACAGTTATCTCGTTAATCCTATTCAAAGTCCACTGTCGGCGTCTCAGATAACCCTTCCTCTGCTGACAATCACCGACAACACGTCGCCGTCGAGGAGGTGATGTTCCAGTCCGACCATCTGCCCCGGGAATTTGGCGCTTTTTCCCCACACCAAGGCATACCTGAAATGCCTGCGGAAAGTGCGATGAATCTGATCGCAGACGTCCCCGACCGTGCTGCCGTTCCGAATTACCATGGGCTCCTTCATGTCCGCTTCCGCCCCCTGGCGTTTCATGTACACCCTTATCAGATCCAGCCGGTTGAAGATGGCCTTCCGCAGATCCTCAAGTCCCACATCCTTCTCCGCTGAGATGAATACGGGAGACAGACCTCGCAGAGCTCTCTTTATCGAATTCAGTCGCTCCTTCTGAGCAAGATCGATCTTGTTAACCAGGGCAATGGCCTTTATGTAAATCCTGTTTCCAGCAAGAGCATCGATCAGCTGGTCCTCCGACACATCCTCTCTAATCACGACCTCGGCGTTGACATGCCCGTACTCGGACACGATAGCTTTCGCCATCTCCTCGTCGATCTTGGTTAGTCGGACCGTCGCCTTCACGATGATCCCTCCTTTCTCCGTCTTCGTCACGACGACGTCGGGGGGATCTTGGTTCAAGCGTATCCCCGCAATCTCCAACTCTCGTACCAGAACCTGGACGTTTGTCTCGAACACGTCGAGCATCAGAAGGATCATATCGGCGGTCCGTACGACCGACAGGACCTCTCTTCCCCTTCCCTTCCCCTTAGATGCATCCTTGATCAGCCCTGGAAGATCCAAGACCTGGATCTTCGCACTCTCCTCGTGCATTATTCCGGGAACGACATCGACGGTAGTGAACTGATACTCCGCGACCTGACTGTTCGCACCAGTCAGCTTGTTGAGCAAGGTCGACTTCCCCACGCTAGGAAAACCGACAAGAGCGACGGTCGCGTTTCCTGATTTCTTCACGCTGTATCCCTTGCCAGGAACTGCCGTGGACCGCCGCTTCTCGAGCTCCCCCTTCAGCCTCGCGAGCTTGGCCTTCAGTTTTCCTATGTGTAGCTGGGTGGCCTTGTTGTAGTCCGTCGACGAGATTTCGTCCTCAATAGCCTTTATCTGCTCCTCGATTGTCAATGCCATGCGTCCACCTAGGGTGTAATGTGAGTGCCAGATTTCCCATCCAACGCGGTTTCAAGAAGCTCGGGCGAGGTTATTATCACGCGTTCTCCTCCATTGCGGAGGAATCTCAATGCAGCCTGGACCTTAGGACCCATGCTCCCCAGAGGGAAATGTCCCTCGTTCTTGTACCGCTCCAGCTCCTCGATCTTGATGTGATCGAGCGGCGTGGCCTGATCGGTGCCATAGTTCAAGTAGACGCGGTCTACGTCGGTCAGCAGTATCAGTAGCTTCTCCTGGATATCGCAGGCCAGCACGCACGCTGCCAAGTCCTTGTCGATGACAGCCTCGACGCCCTCGTATCTCCCATTCTTCATGACCACTGGGATTCCTCCCCCGCCGGCGGCAATGACGACCTCGGCCTGCGATTCACCGCCGAAGACAAGACGTCTTATCGCGCTCCTCTCAACAATCGACACCGGATCTGGCGACGGGACCACCCGTCTGTATCCTCCCCTCTTGATGTCCTCGACGAGGGCCCAGCCTCTCGTCTGCCTCAACTCGACCGCTTCCTCCTCCGTATAGTACAGCCCGATCGGTTTGGTCGGATTCCGGAATGCAGGATCGTCAGGATCGACCACGACTCTAGTGAGGACACACGTCACCACCTTGTTCAGACCTTCGTTGCGGAGGGCTTCCGTAAGTGCCTGCTGGATCATGTACCCGAGCTGCCCCTGAGACTCACCGACGCAGACATCCAGGGGCATCGCGGGAACGTCCTGCCTGCAGATCTCGTTCTGAAGAAGTATGTTGCCGACCTGCGGTCCGTTCCCGTGCGTCAAGACCATGTCGTATCCGTTCGCTATCATCCTTGCTAGGTGGGAACATGTTCTCCGGAGATTTGCCATCTGGTTCTCGATGGTCGCCTCCTCGCCCGCTCTGAGTACGGCATTTCCTCCTATCGCAACGACTGCTGTCTTCATCTGACCACGATACCTGGAGACCTTTGCATCCTTGTCAGTAGTATTTAACCCTTGTCGGTAGACGGTCGACCCTGCCACAAGCTGCATGGATGAGACGCGCCCGAGAAATCATGAAAAGGTTTAAACATGCAACGGACATGGGGTTCCGATGTCTTCCTTGGGAGGTATCGGGAAGAAGTTTGAAGAATTCAGGGGAAAGAAGTACGCCATACCGATCGGTCTTGTGATCGCGGTCGCGGTGTCGACCCTGATCGTTGCGTTCCTCATGGATTCGTGCCTATCCGTCATCTTGATAGCCGTTCTTGCTTACGCGATTCCATATTACTTCGGACTCAAGAACCGAAAGAAGCTCGCGCTTTTCGGTGTTGCACTGTTCGTCCTCCTGGGATTCGTCCTCGCTGCCACGTATTTCAACGCCTACGCGAGCTACCCCGGCGACCAGATCAACTCCGAGGACAACGTTCTCGTCAACGGCACTGTCGCGCCCTACAAGGCCGACGCTTCCACGACATTCACTTTCTCAGTATTGCTGGTGGAGGGAAACGCTTCTGATCAGGTATGGGCGAACGTTACGAGCTTCGGCCTCGGGGAATCTTATTCTTTCAATCAGACGATGATGCCCTACGAATCAACCCCAGTTCCTGGCGGTCAGATGTTCGTCCTCAACAAGACGATGCCGACTGGAGTGTATCAATATCATTTCGCATCGTTCCATGGGACTTCATGGCATAGGAGCAACACCTGGGGCCTCGGACCCCTGTCGCTATCGGATGAGACTTTCTTCGGCGAGCTGCTTTACCAAGGAATGATCCGCGTATGGTTACAGATAGCCACGCTGTTCTTCATGATCGTCCTCCTCACATGGTGGATGGAAAGCTCGAAGAAGCGCACGGAGGATCTCAGGAAGCGGGCCGAAGAAGGCGGGTCGAAGAAAGATGCCGGTATATGGGGAAAGAGAAAGGACGAGAAGCCCGATGTGAAGAAGAGAACGGTCGAGAAGCTCGTCTGCTCGGAGTGCGGGGCGGAAGTTCCAACCGACGCGAAGAAGTGCCCTCGCTGCGGCGAACCTTTCGAGGAGGAAGGGGAACTCGTCTGTACCTCATGCGGTGCGAAGGTCAAAGAATCGGACAAGAAATGTTGGAATTGCGGGAAGGAGTTCGAGAACTGATCTTTCCAGCGACCTCTTGGCAATCTTTATCTACGATACCGTAAATATCGCCATCGGGATGCACCCAGTCAAGTCAGTGAATCTTTGAGTTGTTGCCATGGCCTCTATAGCGGAGCAGCTAGCTAAGAAGCAAAAGGAGATTTCTGTCTCGGAGTTCTTCGAGAGGAACCGTCAGATACTCGGATTCGACAGCGCCACTAAGTCTCTGATCATGGGTGTCAAAGAGGCGGTCGACAACTCGCTCGACGCGTGCGAGGAGGCTTCGATACTCCCGGAGATCGTCGTCCAGATAGACAAGGTCGATCAGAACGAGTACAAGGTCACGGTCGAGGATAACGGCCCCGGAATCATTCCTCGGGTCGTCCCGAACGTCTTCGGGCGGCTTCTCTACGGCTCGAGATTCCACTCGCTCAGGCAATCTAGGGGGCAGCAAGGGATAGGGATATCGGCCACGGTCATGTATGGCCAGATTACTACTGGAAAGCCGGCAACCGTCACCTCGAAAACGGAGAAGGACGGCGCTGCTGTGAAAATGGACATCATGGTGAACACGAAGAAGAATGCCCCCGACGTTCTCAAGCAAGATTTCGTGATCTGGGACGAAAAGGAGCATGGAACGAAGATCGAGTTCTACATGAACGGCCGCTACGTGGTAGGAAAGCAGTCGGTCCTCGAGTACCTGAGGGAGACTGCCATCGTCAACCCGCATGCGACGGTTGCTTTCACCGACCCAGACGGTAAGAAGTTCATATTCGAAAGGGCGACGGACAGCATGCCCCCGCCGACGAAAGAGATAAAACCTCATCCCGAGGGGATCGAGCTGGGCGTCCTCATGAACATGACGAAGGTCACGACTGCTGGGAAGCTTTCGAAGTTCTTGAGGAACGATTTCAACAGGATCAGCGATAGAGTCGCGAGGGAAATATGCGAGAAAGCCTGGCTGACCGAGGACATGAGACCCCAGGATCTGACGCTCGAGCAGTTCAAGCAGCTTCTGGGGGCCATGTCCGCCGTCAAGATAATGGCTCCGCAGACCGACTGCCTCTCCCCGATAGGCGAAGCGCTCATCCGCAAGGGACTCAAGAACGTCCTGGGCGAGATGAAGCCGGAGTTCTACGCTCCACCTGTGACAAGACAGCCGAGCGTGCATCAAGGTAATCCGTTCCTCGTGGAGGTCGGCATCGTTTACGGGGGTAGCATTCCGAAAGACCAGCAAGTAACGATCCTTCGCTTCGCCAACCGAGTGCCGCTGTTGTATCAGCAGGGGGCCTGCGTCATCACGAAGGCAATCGAACACATGGATTGGCGGAGATACGGTCTCGATCAGCGCGGTGGCGAGGGCATCCCGTACGGCCCGGCGATCATCCTGGTTCACGTCGCTTCTACTAAGATTCCGTTCACTTCGGAGGCCAAGGAGGCTATCGCCAACATCCCTGAGATGCAGGAAGAGATTG
>JAJRAH010000153.1 GCA_028679985.1 Methanomassiliicoccales archaeon | reverse complement strand
CTTTTCCCTGTCCATCCTATCGTCGGTGCGGATTCCTCGTCGTGGTTCTAGAAAGTTCTTTAAACAATCTCGTGGCTAGAGAGTATAGCGCAGATGCTCTAGGGGGAGAGGTTTTGGCAGCAGTAAAAGGCATCGGGATAGCGATCATTGTCATAGTGATCATACTGGCGAGCACGATAGGGGCATTCATTCTGATTGACATGGGTGGCAACAACGAGCCCGGGACGTTCACGGTGCTGGACGATCGGGGACAGAACGTGACAATCCCGAAGTATCCGCAGCGCATCGTTTCCCTTGGGACTTCGTTCACCGAGATACTGTTCGCGATCGGAGCCGACGGTCAGGTCGTGGGGGTTGACAAGACCAGCACTTATCCTGCTGGAGCATTGTCCAAGACAAACGTCGGCAGCTTCTACACTCTGAATGCCGAGAATGTGACGGCACTGGAGCCAGATTGCATCATAACGTGGACCTTCGCCACGAGTACGATTTCCACGTTAGAGGGTCTGGGATTTCCAGTCATAGCATACAATCCCACCTCGATATCGGATACGATGAGGGTCATCATGTCCATCGGAAACGCGACTGGAAAGAGCAGCGCGGCGAACTTGCTCGTGGACCAGATGCAGGAGAGGGTCGATGAAGTGACCGAGATGGTCGCGGACATCAGCCCCGAGGATAAGGTCAAGGCGTATTTCGAGCTAAGGAACGGCAAGACCACAGGTCCGGGAGCCCTGGCGAACGAGCTCATAACGATGGCCGGAGGCATCAACATCTATGGTAACAACGCCTCGAAGTATCCTCAGCCAAGTCTCGAATTCATAATAGAATCCGATCCGGACGTCATCATCGTTGAGAACCAGACCTCTAAGACGAACGATGACATAGCTGGATGGATCGGGAGTGGCGTGAGCGCTGTGGATAGCGACAGGATATTCCGTATCGACGGCGCGCTCGTGACGGCCTCTCCGAGAGTGGTCGATGCCCTGGAGCAATTCGCTGAGTGGTTCTACCCCGAGCTGTTCGGGTCAGGGTAGCAGTCCAGGTGAGGGCGGACATCGGGTTCAATCATAAACCTATAAGACTAGCGGACGCTTTACAGATTCGACCGGGTTGGTTATCTCGATGGAAGCTGCTGACATCGGAGCACTGCACACGAAGAAGCTTTCTTTGTGGTTTCTAATCACCGTCATCCTTGTCCTGCTGCTCCTTGGAACCGTGATTCTGGCACTCTGCATCGGCCCGGTGGGAATTTCCGTCGGGGAGATCGTCAACATCCTCTTTGGCGGCGAGGCTTCATGGTCGCACAGGACGATCATTTTGGAGATTCGTCTGCCCCGCGTCCTGTTGGGGGGGCTCGTTGGCGCATCGCTCGCTATTGCAGGAGCCGGGATGCAGGGTCTCTTCAGGAACCCGATGGCCTCTCCCTACGTTCTTGGGATATCCTCCGGAGCAGCATTCGGCGCCTCCTTGTCCATTGTCTTGGGATTCAGCATAGTCTCTGGCCTCTTCGCGGTCCCTGTCATGGCGTTCATATTCTCGTTCATAACACTCGTCTTGGTTTACAACATTGCCAAAGTCAACGGTCGCGTGCCAGTCGACACCCTGCTCCTCGCAGGGATAGCGATTGCCGCGTTCTTCACAGCCTTAGTGTCATTCATGAAGTACTTGGCCGGGGAGCAGCTGAGCAGCATCGTATTCTGGATGATGGGTGGGTTGTGGGATGCGCGATGGGAGTTCTTCGTGTTCGTCCTTCCGATGGTCGCGATAGGAGTCGTCCTTATCCTGGTATTTTCTCGGGACCTCAATGTTCTAATGATCGGGGAGGAACACGCCGTGAATCTGGGCATCAACGTCCCGCTAGCAAGGAATGTGATTCTTGTCGCTTCCTCGCTAGTGACAGCCGCCGCCGTGTCGGTCAGTGGCGTGATCGCATTTGTCGGGCTCATCGTCCCTCACATGATGCGCCTGTTTGTCGGGCCGGACAACAGGATTCTTCTTCCGGCTTCCTGTCTCGTCGGGGCGATATTCATGATCTGGACAGACACTCTCGCGAGGACGATCATCGCTCCGGAGGAATTGCCCGTGGGCATAATCACGGCCATTCTCGGTGCCCCGTTCTTCCTTTACCTTCTGAAGAGGAGAAAGGGGGTGACTGGGTGGTGAGATTGGTCATCCAAGGCGTATGCTTCTCCTATGGGGGCTCGGACGTATTGGCCGATGTCACCTTTGAGGCAAGTGATGGCGAGATAATTGGCGTCATAGGGCCGAATGGATCAGGCAAGACCACGCTCTTGAAGTGCATCAATAGGGCCCTGAGCCCCAGGATAGGGACAGTTCTGATCGACGGCAGAGACTACTCGGAGTTGACGCGGAGGGAGATCGCTGGGAACATCGGGGTCGTTCCTCAGAATTCGGTGGTCAGCTTCCCTTTTACAGTCCTGGACATAGTAATGATGGGTCGAACGCCTTCGATGGAGAGGTTCGAGAGAGAGTCGGAGAAGGATCTCGAAATAGTCAAGAAGGCGATGGAGGTGACGAACGTCGTGGAGCTCGCTGACAGGACGATGGATCAGATCAGCGGCGGGGAGAAGCAGCGCGTAGTCATCGCGAGGGCGCTTGCCCAGAAGCCGAAGATACTTCTCCTGGACGAGCCGACACTCCACCTTGACGTGAATCACCAGCTCGAGATACTCGATCTCATTCGGAAGCTTGCCAGGAGCGAGAAGCTCACTGTCATCATCGTCTCCCACGATCTCAACCTGGCTTCAAGGTACTGCGAGAAGCTGATCCTCATGAACGCCGGGAAGATCGCGGCCTCGGGCGAAGTGACGGAAGTGCTTACGGAGAAGAACATCGAGTCGGTTTTCAAGGTTAGGGCTGCGGTCTCGTACGATAGGCATCTTGGTGCTTATACCGTGACGCCTATCGAGTGCTGCAGATGACGATTTTGCGATATCGTCGCAGACATCGGAGCGCTCATACATTCGTTTCCTGAGCGACCTAGATATACGCGATTCGTCATTGGTGCTCAAGGATTGCCATGGCATCCAAGGTCAAGGTCGACATGATGTTGTGCTCCCACGAAACGACAATCGAAGCAATGGACAGCGGAGATGGAACCATCGGACTGAGGTTCGAGTCAAGCTGTGAAGACGTCATGCATTTCGCGAGTCTGTTGACGTCCGCGTCTGTGGATGACTACTCTAAGATAGCCGGGTCGAAGATAATCGATCTTGCCGAGAAGGCCGGAATGACCCCCACTTGTCTGGTCCCCGCTGCAGTCTACAACGTTTGCTGGCTCGAGGCGGGCATGATATCGAAGAACCTGGTGAAGCAGAAGAAGTCTATCTCCATACATTTCATCGATTGAACGATGACGGACCGCAGGTCGAGTCCGTCGCGGTCGTGTCCCATATCGAGCCCCACCAATTCGTATTTAATCAAGTTTTGACCTACTGGTCATCGATGGGCGTTCGGAATCTGTGGGGGATTCGTGCGATTGCCTGCGGAGCACTTGCACTCGTTGTCGGCCTCATCCTATCAGTGGTTCCGATCACTGTTGGGACCTGTCAGGGACTCCCTGCATCCCTGGATACGCCGATGGAATTGCGTCTTTCGTACACTTTTCCTGAACCCATCATAGAGGACACGGGCCACGGCATTTCCGTGACCATGGATGGACTCTCGGCATCAGGAAGCGAAGGCGAGCCCTTGCTCCCTTTCAGGACCGCGAGAGTCCTTCTTCCTCCAGGAACGGAGTTCTCGAGTTTCGACGTGGAGACCCCCTCGTCTGTCTGGATTGGTGGAGCAGATTGTCTGAAAACTGTTGGCACGTGCGCTCCAATATCAGACTCGGAGGCGAGTCAGGATCTTTGCTGCACCGCGCACTCGTTCTATTCAGTTCCTTACTTGTGTTTCCCGATCAGACAAGTAGAGTACGTCGGAACACACGTTCTCGATGGAATGAATGTGGCTGTTCTGAAGCTGCTCCCAGTGAAGTATGATGTCATCGACGGTCTCTGCTACTTCCCGCGGTTGAACATCACGATTCATCTGATCTCATCAGAATCCTCCACCCCCATGACGTGCACAGACTCGGAGGCCGTACGCTTCAAGATCGACAATCCCGAGGTACTTGACAGTTATCGAATCGAACGCGCGTTCTTGGGGAGCGGTAGTCCGGTCAGGTATGTGATCATAACCTCCGCTTCCCTCGCTCAGGACTTCGCTGATCTAGCTGAATGGAAGGAATCCCGAGGCGCGGAACAAAGGCTTCTCGCGAACATGACCTCGGAAGTCGTGACAGTCGAATGGATCAAGGCGAATCCCTCGTACTGGGGTGACCCGATCTCCCATGGTGGAAAGGGGAATGATACTCAGACTCAGATCAGGAATTTCATCAAGGACGTCCATACGAATTGGGGAGTCCAGTTTGCCCTGCTTGGCGGCGATGACGAGATTGTACCACTGAGGACGGTGAGAGTGACTGGACTGTACACCGAGGATATTCCGGCCGACATCTACTACTCGGGCCTTGATGGATCGTGGGATACGGACAACGACGGAATCTATGGGGAAGGGGCCGATCAGGGGGGAGGCACGGCTGGTGATGAGGCGGATCTGCTCAGCGAGGTCAGCGTCGGGCGCGCAACGATCGACACGCCGGCGGAAGCAAGGAACTTCGTGGACAAGGTCATCTCCTACGAGCGTGACTACTCCAGCAGCTATCTGAACAAGTCTCTGATGGTAGGGAACAAGCTCGACGACCGTCCCACGTGGGGTGGCGACTACAAAGACGAAGTCGTTGCCGAATCGTTCCCTGTCACGAATCCGGATCTTGACATAATGCGCCTATACGAAAGGGACGGAACGTTTTCGGAGGGTGCGTTGCTGTCCGCCCTCAATGGCGGGGTGAATGTTGTCAATCATATGGGCCACGGCAGCGATAGTGAGTTCGCAGATATGACGATCAGCGATGTTGAGGATCTCGTGAACACGAAGTACTTCGTGCTCTACTCTCAGGCATGCGACATCGGGGCGTTTGACCAGGCCACAAGCGGACAGCAGGAGTCGATCGCAGAGCATTTCCTGAGCAGCGAACATGCCGCAGTTGCGATGATCGTGAACTCGCGTTACGGATGGTATGCTCCAGGGAGCACGAACGGTCCCTCCCAGCTCTACGATATCGAGTTCTTCGATGCCGTATTCGATGAGCGCATCAGAAACCTCGGGTCGGCATTATCCGATTCCAAAGAGGATATCATCTCATCCATCGGAAGCATCGGATCGATGAGGTGGTGCTGCATGAGCATCAACCTTCTGGGGGATCCGGAGATGGAGATCCACTTCATCGAGGATAGGGGGCACGATGTCGGCGTCAGCGACGTCGAGATCGGTCCTCCCTATGTCGGCAAGAGTTGCGCGGTGACGAGCATCGTCAGGAATCTCGGCAGTGCGGACGAATACGATGTCCCGGTGGAACTCTTGGTGGATGGCACTCTTGCATCGACGTCTTATGTCGATATCACTGCAGGGGGCGTCGTTGAAGCGCAGTTCGACTGGGTTCCGACAGATATCAGGCCGACGATTCTAACGGTGAGAACCAACCTGACCTCGGACTCTTGGATGTCGAATGACGAGACCTCCATCGAAGCCGATGTATCATGGGAGATATCCGATATCGAAATCGTCGAAGGCGAAGTCCTTTCCCTCAGCGGGAGCATCGTCGTAGCTCCGACAGGTCAGCTGAGGTTGTTCAATTCGACACTCCGCTTCGAATCGTCGTGGAATCGCAACTTCGGCATCGACGATTCGGGTTCTGTCGATATCGTCGGATGCTCTATACTCAGCGACGGCGAAGTCGGATTCCATTTCACCGGCCTGCAAGGCTCCAGCACCTCGATTCAAAACACGTCGTTTCAGCGATGCGTTGGAGTAGGGACTCTTCCGGGGATGCGAATTATGGGTGGTTCGGTACAGATGAAGAACGTCTCGCTCAACGCGTGCGACGGAGTGACGATTTCCGAATCGAATGAGGCGGACATCAGTGACGTCACACTCTCAAATGCCACAGGTGGGTTGAGGATCGAGGACTCTAGCGGCATCGTGATCGTGCGTGCGGATGTAGTTGGTGCTAGGGTCGGACTGGAGATTGAGAATAGCAGCAATGTCGACGTTCTCGATTGTCGAATCCGCGATTGTTACCTCGGTCTCGAGGTCGAGATGTCCGAGTCTCTCACCGTGCGAGGTAACATCATGAACGGGAGCAGGTTCGATTTCGGAATCACCGGCTCTGAGATCGCCCACTTCTTGCATGACGTTTCCTCAAACAGTCTCACTGCCGGCGACCTTGTGTATTTGGTTGACCGTGAAGACATGGTCGTCAATCAATCACACGGAGACGTCGGCTGTGTGGTGCTCGTATCCTGCACGAACATCTCGCTGAATGATCTCGACCTCCATAACAACGTTGACGGCCTGCTTATCTACGGTTCTTCGAAGATCACGGTCACGCGCTGTTCCTTTCACGATAATATCATCGGAATCCACGCTGTCGATTGCGACGGCAATCTGGTCTACCGCAACGACTTCCTCTCGAACGAAATAAGCGCCTGGGACGACGGAATCAACAGCTACAACCTATCCTATCCGGCCGGAGGCAACTTCTGGGACGACTATGCCAGCATTGACGAGCATTCGGGTCCAAGCCAGAACATGCCGGGAGGAGATGGAATAGGTGACACTCCTCATTCGGTGCAAGGGGGAAGCTGCGTCGACCGATATCCTTTCCTCACCGCACTCACGGACGAGAACTATCCTCCGATTGCCGATTTCACGTATTCCCCCGCGAACCCCCTGAGCTCGGAGCCGATCAGATTCGAGGACGCATCGTATGATCCTGACGGGAGGATAGTCAACTGGACTTGGGATTTCGGAGACGGCAGGGTCGCATTCTCCCGGAACGTGACCCATTCCTATTCAGATGAAGGAGAGTACGGGGTCGTGCTCACTGTCAGGGACGATGAGAGCGTCGAGAACTCCGTATCCGAGACGATCATTGTCGAGAATCGCCCTCCGGTGGTCTCCTTCAGCTACTCCCCTGATTTCCCAGCCGTGGGCGAGGTCGTTCAATTCTCAGATGATTCGGTCGACACGGATGGGCTCATAGTCTCTTGGGAATGGGATTTCGGCGACGGATCGACATCTTCAGAGGCGGATCCCTCTCACGCTTTCGCTTCAAAGGGCGTGTATTCCGTGACCCTGGTTGTCAAAGACGATGATGGAGCTATCTCGACCCTGACCAAGCGGGTTCCGGCCGGAGACGAGATGCCGCAGGCGGGATTCTCCTATACCCCTCAGGAGCCGACCACGTTGAACGAGGTGCAGTTCATTGATAGTTCGAATGACCCAGACGGATCAATAACGGAGTGGAGCTGGGATTTCGGGGACGGTTCTTACTCCTCGAAAAAGAATCCCAGTCACCGGTATTCGGAGGATGGGTTCTATGAGGTGAGGCTGGTCGTCAGCGACGACGTCGGTGCCACGGACGGTGCTAATGTCGGCTTGACCGTTCACAACATCGTGCCTTCGGTGACGTTTGGTTGGTCACCGAGCGCTCCGTCGACATGTAGTCTGATTCAGTTCAGCGACGATTCCGAAGATCCGGATGGCTCCGTTGTCGATTTCTACTGGGACTTCGGAGATGGTGCCTCGTCGGATCAGGAATCTCCGACGCATCGCTATGCAGATGACGGGTGGTATTCGGTCAGTCTGACGATCAAGGATGATGATGGTGCGTCGAACACCACTAGTCGTCTTCTGCAAGTCAGCAACTCCCTCGCTCTTGTCTCGTTCGAGATGAGCTCTTCTCCGGCTAGCCTGGAGGAGGTCTCATTCCTAGATAGGTCCGTCGACCCTGACGGAGAGATAGCGTCCTGGAACTGGAGCTTCGGCGACGGGTTCGGGAGCGAGGAAATGTCACCGGAACACAGCTATGCAAGGCCGGGTGACTATGTCGTCACTTTGACCGTCGAGGATGATGACGGAGGCCTCAATTCAACCCGGAAGACACTGCGTGTCAGGAATCTGTCGCCCCTTGCGGATTTCGACTGGGAACCTGTGAGTGAGAGCGCGGCCTCGACCGTAAGATTCTCCAGCGCGTCATCTGACCCGGACGGTCTGGTGACGTCCTATGCTTGGACCTTCGGAGACGGCGGGACGTCTGCGGACCCATCACCGGACCATCCTTTTTCGGGCGAAGGAACGTACCAGGTGACGCTGGCGGTCACCGATGACTGGGGGAACACGTCTTCTGTAACGAAGGTGATCGAAATTCTGCTACCAGATCTTCAGGTCGCGACGTCGGGAATCTCGATCGCCCCGGGGTCCGCTGGAGTCGGGCAGAACCTCACGATGTCCGTCCGAGTCGACAACAATGGATCCGCTTCGATCCACGGTGCAATCATAGCCTTTCTCATCGACGGGGAACCGATAGGCACCGCGGTCGTGGATATCCCCTCGCACTCGACATCTACCGCGGTGACGTTCTGGACAGCTGTGGAAGGGGAACATGAACTCGTCATCGATATCGACGGCGGAGGGATGATAAGCGAGATATCCGAGGAGAACAACCGTGTGGCGATCCAGTTCACCGTCGATGGCGATCAGGTTGATTCCCCTCTTGACTCAAGCACAGGAGCAGTCATCGTCCTGATAGGTGTCGTTGCCGTGGCGGTTTGCGTTGTCATGTTGTCTCGAAAGAAGGGAAGAACCGGCAAGCGATGAGAGAAGATTGCCGGATGTGGGTGAGGAGAATGAGCGCCCCGGTCGGGATTCGGACCCGAGTCCCGGGCTGTCTGCTCCTCCAGTTGAGGAACGACAGGCCCGGATGATAGGCCACTACACTACCGGGGCCTTGCTTGAGACCAGAATAGGTAGGTCGTATTTATTCCTTAAGGTATCCCAGAATATCGACTGGGGATAATGCTGATTCCTCTGTCCTAACATTCTCGTTGCCGTGCGCAGGTCTGTCATTAGGTTTATGAATGAACTCCCAGATAACTACACGAGGTGACGCCCGGCAATGGACAAGAAGTTGCGTGTGGAGGACTACATGGTCCGGGATGTCGTTTCCGTGTCCCCGGATTACACTGTCGAAGAGGCTACGAAGAAGCTCATATCGACGGAGTTTCACGGGCTCCCGGTGGCTGAGGACGGTCGCCTTGTCGGATTCGTTACCGCGAAGGAGTTGCTCAGAGCCTCCGCGAAACCAAAGATCAAGGTCCGACAGATCGCGAAGAGAGGGACGATCACGGTAAGACCTGAGATGGACATCGATGACGCCGCCCGCGTTCTTCTCAGATATGGATTGAGAAACGTCCCGGTGGTAGACGCGAAGGGAAGGCTCGTCGGGATGATCTCGAACATCGACATCGTGAGATCACACATAGAAAGGGCCACTCCCAACAAAGTGTTGATGGTCAAGACATTTCTTGAGTCGAAGCACAAGGTGGACATCAAAGTCAAGAGGATGATAATCCCCATCGAGTCCTTGAGACCGACCCAGCACGAGGTCTATGCCGATGAGCTCAGGGGCAGGCAGTACGAGATCAAGCGTGGCCTTGTGGAGCCGATAATCGTGATCCAGAAGCGCGACCATTACCTGCTCGTCGACGGTCACCACAGGGTCCTTGCCGCCAGGGAGATGGGGGTGAGGCAGTTCTCGGCTTTCGTCCTGGAGCCGAGTGCCGAGATCGAGCTAGGAATGGAACGTTCGGCCGAGGAGAGAGGCCTCAAGACCCTCGACGACGTCAAGATACTCGAAGGATCGCATCATCCCCTCGTCGAGGTCACAACGAAACTGCTAAAGGAAGAGGGATAGGATTCTCGGCGAGTTTCGCGCAGAGTCGCTCAGCGGTCTGCGTTCCTGGTGATCGACTCAAGTATGATCTTCTGCTCCACGGAAGCTATCTGGCCTATCGTACTCACAACCGTGTCCGGATTGAGGCTGATGCTATCGATCCCGCTCCGTACGAGGAACTCCGCGAACTCAGGATAGACCGATGGAGCCTGGCCGCAGATCGACACGACTCTGCCCTTCTTGTGGGCCGTCCTTATGAGATGTTCGATCGCGCGCTTGATCGCTTCGTTCCTTTCGTCGAAGTAACCCATCTTTCCGAGCCTGTCCGAGTCCCTGTCCGCCCCCATTATCAGTTGCGTCAGGTCGTTGCTTCCGATCGAGAAACCATCGCAATAGTCCGCAAACTCCTCTGCCATGAAAATGTTGCAGGGGACCTCCGCCATCAGGTACAGCTTGAACTCTCTGCCCCTTTCGAGACCGACTTCCTTCATCATTACATTGATGTCCCTGAGTTCGTCAACGGTCCGGACGAAGGGAAGCATGACCCAGATGTTCTTCAGCCCCATCTCCTCCCTCACCTTCTTCACCGCAACGAGTTCGAGCTTGAAAGCTTCCCGATACTGGTCTGACACGTATCTTGAGCACCCGCGCCATCCTATCATCGGATTGGACTCATGGGGCTCGAATTTCTCCCCACCTTTCATCTCCCGATACTCGTTCGTCTTGAAGTCCGAAGTCCGCAGGATTACCGGTCTCGGATAGAAGGCCTTTCCTACGATGGCTATTCCCTCGGCGAGCTTGTCGACCAGCTCCCTCGATCTTCCCTGTTCCATGAGTGCCAGGGGGTGCTCCGTGACGAAGCTGGTGAACAGGAACTCGATTCTCATCAGCCCGACGCCCGAAACCGGGAGTCTGGCATATTCTTCGGCCTTCTGAGGCACGCCTATGTTCACGAGTATCTTCGTTCCGGTGACGGGCACGCTCTTGGTGACGGTCTCGATCGAAGGTTTCGTCTCGGCGGCAGCTTGCTCGGCTCCCTCGTAGACAACTCCCATTCTTCCGTCGACGGTCACTATCATGCCCGATTCGAGAACCTTCGTCGCATTCGTCGCACCCACGACGCACGGTATCCCGAGTTCTCTTGCCACTATCGCTGCATGGCACGTCATGCCGCCCTCATCGGTAACGATCGCAGCCGCTCTGGTCATAGCAGGGACCATGTCGGGAGAAGTCATCGAAGTGACGAGTACATCTCCTTTCTTCACGACGTCCAGACTCATGTTCTCTTCCAGGAGCTGCACCGGTCCGTGCGCTGTGCCCGGACTCGCCGCCAATCCTCTCACAAGCATCTTGCTCTTCGTTCCCGAATCCGCGGGCTGTTCTAATCTCATCCCTCTACCTCCGATATGGTTTTGCCTTCCGGTCTTGGAATTCGACGACAACGTGGTCACCGGTCTCGCCTGAACGACGAATACCTCGCCGTCCTCAATGCACCATTCTATGTCCATCGGTTTGTCATAGTGAAGCTCGATCTGATTCCCTATGTCAGCCAGTGCCATTATCTCCTCGTCCGTGAGCTTTTGTCTATCGCTCAGGCCGGCATCAACGTCTTCACGGATGCTATCCCCTCCCTTTCCCCTTACCAGTTTCCAGGTCTGCTTCGAGATCCTCTTGTTGATGATCTTTCTGTGGAACTTGTCCACGACGTAGGTGTCAGGGGTAACTTTGCCGCCGACCATGGCTTCTCCCAGACCATATCCCGCCTCTATGATTATGTGAGGAAGCTCCGAATTGGGATCGACCGTGAACATGATGCCAGAGACTTTGGAGCTCACCATCCTCTGCACCACAACGGCCAGTTTGACCTTCTTGTGATCGAATCCCTTGCTGGAACGATAGGCGATTGCCCTCGGCGTGAAGAGGGAGGACCAACACTTCCTGACTTTGTCCAACAACTCTTCGGGACTGCTCACATTCAGATACGTGTCCTGCTGTCCGGCGAAGCTCGCCGTGGGCAAGTCCTCAGCCGTCGCGCTCGATCTCACGGCGACAAGGTGGGGATCCTGGTGGTTCTTGAATAGCTTCTTGTAGGCCTTCAGAATCTCTTCCCTGAGATCCTCGGGTATCTTGACGTCTTCGAATGCACTCCTAATTCCGGCAGACGCGTCTTGGAGTGATCGATCGTCGGAGACGTCGATCCCCTCCAACGTCTTCTCGACCCTTCTCAAGAGACCGTTCTGTTCCATGAAGTAATCATATGCCGCAGTCGTCAGGACGAATCCTGGGGGGACGTTGAATCCCGCGGCGGTCAACTCTCCCAGGTTGGCAGCCTTGCCGCCTGCGATCGGAATGTCATTGACTCCCAGTTCTGCTATGCTGGCTATTCTCTTCATCGACCTCTCTCCCTGTCCTTAGCGCCCATGCGCGACGCTTTGAGCCACTCGCGGCGCACCGGTTGCGCCGAATCACTTAGGGCAGGATAAACCCTGCGGTGCAAATCGAAGTCTACAGATGCTCCTGCTACGCTTTTCGAGGGAGAATTCTCAAATATCGTGGGAAATCGGCCTCCAGACCAGCGCTTGTTGGAGTTTAATTGTAGCTTCTCATATTTCTAGTCACCGGGGTGAGTCATCTCGCATCGTTGATCCTATCCGAGGCACGCTAGTCTTCCTCGTTTCAAGCTTCCGTGAGGTGCTATCGGGGCATGCTATCGGAGCTTGTCGCTGCGGCATCCCAGATAACGATGGTCTTCCGCAAGGTATTTATGAAAGGGCTTTTCGGGTCAATAGAAGCCCTCAAATATTGTTATAAGTAATTCCCCTGCCTGAGGGTGTGTAACTTGAATCAACAAGTCGCAACTCGAACGGTTGAAATCCGTTGGCACGGCAGAGGCGGTCAAGGCGTCGTCACTGCCAATGAGATTCTTGCTGGTGCTGCTCTCAAGGAAGGCAAGTACATCAAGGCTTTCCCGGAGTTCGGTCCAGAGCGAATGGGGGCTCCGATAAGGGCATTCGCCAGGATATCAGAAAAGCCTATTACAGTGCACAGTCAGGTGTACTATCCAGACTTTGTGATCGTTGTGGATTCGACCCTGATTGGGCAGATAGACATCGTCGAGGGACTGAAGCCCACGGGAGCCGTCATAGCGAACTACGCGGACTCCCCCGAGAAGCTCAAGGAAGTCCTTCACGCGAACGTCAGCGTGCACACTGTCAATGCAACAAAGATCGCCATGGAGGAAATCGGAAGACCGCTGGCGAACACCGCAATGCTTGGCGCATTGGCGAAGGTGTCCGGTCTCGTCAGGCTCGAAACGATGACGAGTGAGCTTGCTAGCAAGTTCGCAGGAAAGTTCCCGAAGGAAGTCACAGCGAAGAACGTGAAGGCCGTCGAGAGAGCCTATGCGGAGGTGTTGTGATGGGCGATGCGGACAAGAAGTATGACGAGTACCCGCTGGGCGGGATGATTACCGAGAAAGGGAGCGCGAGGAGATATAAGACAGGTGACTGGCGATCTCGAAAGCCCGAGGTGGACAAGGAGAAGTGCATAGATTGCCTTTTCTGTTGGGTTTTCTGTCCCGACAACTCAGTCATAGTTGAGAATGAGAAGATGAAAGGCTTCAGATATTCGCACTGCAAGGGTTGCGGGATCTGCGCCACTGAATGCCCGAAGAAGGCCATAACATTGAAAGAGGAGGGGGCATAGATGGAACAGCTTTTGGCAATGAACGGAGACCAGGCGATAGCGTATGCCTGGAAGCAGATAGACCCGGACGTCGTCGCTGCGTACCCGATTACTCCCCAGACAATTATCGTGGAGGCGTTCTCGGATTATGTTGCGGACGGACAAGTCTCCACCGAATACGTGTGCGCGGAATCGGAGCACAGTGCGTTGAGCCTGTGCATCGGTGCGGCAGCCGCGGGAGCGAGGACGGCGACCGCGACGGCATCAGCAGGTCTGGCCTACATGTGGGAGATGCTCTACATCGCGTCGTCGATGAGGCTGCCTATCGTCATGGCAGTTGCCAACAGGGCGCTCAGCGGTCCGATCAACATCCACTGCGATCACGACGATTCCATGGGCGGAAGGGACGCGGGCTGGATCCAGGTATACGGCGAGAACGCTCAGGAGGCCTACGACAACTCCGTCATGGCATTCAGAATCGCGGAGCACATGGACGTTCGTCTGCCTATGATGACCTGCTTGGACGGTTTCATAACGAGTCACTCGCTTGAGAACATGTCTCTCCTGCCGGATGACGTCGTGAAGAAGTTCGTGGGCGAGTTCAAGGCAATCCGGCCACTGTTGGATATCCACAACCCGACTTCCTACGGTCCGTTCGACGCTCCGGAATTCTACTTCGAGCATAAGTTCGGGCAGATCAAGGCAATGGACAAGGTCATACCCGTCATGAGGGAAGTCCAGGCAGATTTTGCCAAGATAAGCGGACGGTCATACGATATTGTAGAGCCGTACTACGTCGATGATGCGGACTATGTAGTAGTGGCCGCCGGTTCCACCGCGGGAACCCTCCGCGCTGTCGTCGATGAGCTGAGAGCCGATGGGAAGAAGGTCGGCAGTGTGAAAATGAGGTTGTTCCGCCCGTTCCCTGCCGGGGAGATCGCGAAGGTGCTCGAGGGAAAGAAGGCCGTCGCGGTCATGGACAGGGCGATAAGTATCGGCGCAGCGGGCCCCTCATTCCCGGAGGTGCGCTCCGCGCTGTTCGACGTCTCTCAGAGGCCCAAGGTCGTAAACTATGTGTACGGTCTCGGCGGGAGGGACGTCGGCGTGGACGATGTCAAGGTCGTCTTCAGTCAGCTGATGAAAGGCGAAAGCAAGGTCGTTAACTACCTGGGGGTGAGGCAATGAGCCCCACCATCAAGGAGCTTTCACACAGGCCTGCGAAACTGACCGAGGGTCACAGGCTTTGTGCGGGCTGCGCCGAACCGGTGATCGCGAGGCAGGTGCTCATGGCTACGGACAAGCCGGTCATCGTGTCCAATGCGACGGGATGTTTCGAAGTCTCCACCTCTGTATATCCGTTCACGGCCTGGGATGTTCCCTGGATACACAGCGCTTTCGAGAATGCCTCCGCCACGATCGGTGGCGTCGAAGCAGCGTACAAGGCTCTGCAGCGCAAGGGGAAGTACAAGGAGGACATACGCTTTGTCGTGTTCGGAGGGGACGGAGGCACATACGACATCGGATTCCAGTCCCTGTCAGGTGCGATCGAGCGTGGTCACTACTTCTTGTATGTATGCTTCAACAACGAAGCCTACATGAACACTGGCATCCAGCGCTCCAGCGCGACAATGAGGGGCGCAAGCACAACGACCTGTCCGTCTGGTCTCTGCAGCCCTGGCAAGAAGGAGTACCCGAAGGACCTCACGAAGATCATCATCGCGCACGACATACCATATGCGGCGCAAGCGTCCCCGCACAACTGGAAAGACATGGTCGACAAGGCGGCAAAGGGATTCGAGATCGGCGGTCCCGCGTTCATGAACGTAGTGTCCCCCTGCCCGAGGGGCTGGAGACACGATCCGTCTCAGACCATCGAGATCGCGAAGCTCGCGGTGGAGACCTGCATTTGGCCCTTATACGAGTATGAGAGGGGCAAATGGAGGCTGACCGGCGAGAGCAAGCGCATCGCGGAAGGCAAGAAAGAGAAGCGCCCCGTGAGCGACTGGTTTAAATCCCAGGGCAGGTTCCGTCAGCTCCTGACCGAGAAGTGGGCGAGCGTCGCTCAGGACGTCCAGGCGAACGTGGATAAGAAGTGGAATGAGCTCCAAGATCTGTGCAAAGAGTGAAGAATACTCTTTGAAACCTGAACGGTGTCGAAACCTTTTCCCCTCTATCCTATTCTTCTTGCTTGCGTCGGACCACTCTCTCTGGGGGCTTTGCAGGTCCCGACATCATCTCGGTCGAGCATCATACACCATTCTCGTCTGGAATTTCCGGAAGAATCGAGGTATGGAGTGCATTTCTCTCCTGCTGAGCGGACGCGTCATGCTCGGCCGGAGGGGAGTGTTCAGGTAAACCAGATCCGGCGCAATCTTTTCACACAACTCTGCAATCGCTGGTGCCTCGTCTAGGTTCTCGCTTACAAACATGAGTTGCAGGCGGAAGCTGCCATCGAACTCTTCTCTCATAAGCTCAATCCCCTTCAGAAGCTTCTGATGATCCATGGAGGGATGAGGTCTGTTCACCGCCTTGTAGGCGCTTTCGCTCGAAGCGTCCAACTTCACCACAAGAACATCGAATCGTCGTGCAGCGTCTCTCACTTCGGGATTTCGCAACATCGACGAGTTCGTGAGCATCGCAGTAGGAATCCCAGTGACGTTGTTGACTAAGGCGACGAGCTCGCCAAGATTCGCCGCGAGCGTCGGTTCCCCCGTGCCGGAAAAAGTGATGACATCAGCCCTGACCCCTTTCTTCAGCAACGAGACCAACTGATCTTTCATCTCGTCCCCTTTGACAAACACGCTCCTTTCCTCCGTTACTATGCCACGCCTTCCTAATTGGCAGTAGATGCAGTTGAACGTGCAGACTTTCGGCTCCATGCATATCGGATCGATCCCGATAGAGCGACCTAGTCTCCAGGATTTTACAGGGCCGTATACGAGACTCATCGTCACCTAATGCCAGCCGCTCGGTACAGATCAACCCTCCTATAATCCTATGTCACCAACTCCCAATTCCTACTTCGACTCCTATCGTACTACGTGCTTGGTCACTTGACGCGCAATGCTGATGATACATGAGCGTTCTATGAAGACTCGTGAAAGACTCACCTTTCGATTCCTCCGCTTCTAGTTACGATCACTGGTATGAGTCACATCCCGAAGTATTCGCATCAGAAATCAAGGCGGTCAAAGCCCTCGGACTGAAGGGATTCGGCCTCGATGTCGGAGCGGGCACAGGGATAATCTCCTCAGAGATAGGGGTTCAGGTCGCGTTGGACCCATCGCGGGCCATGCTCGAGCTGTCTCAGAAGAGAAAGCTCGATTCCGTCATAGGAGTGGGAGAACGTCTCCCTTTCATCGACGGAGTTTTCGACTTCGTCGTCATGGCAACAACGATATGTTTCCTTGAGGACCCAGTAGAATCATTGTTGGAGACGAAGAGAGTGATTAAGAGCAACGGGTCGATTGCGGTATGCATAATACCTAAGGACTCGTCATGGGGTCGCTTCTACTCTGCAATAGGGAAGAAAGGTCACAAGACATTCAGCAAGGCGAGATTCTTCAGCGTCAACGAAGTGAAGGAACTCATGCGCGAGTGCGGCTTCAGACCCGATATGATATCGTCGGTCCTTCGCTATGGTCCTCGATCCGCACCACGCAAGGAAGAACCGAGGATCGACGAAGAGAAGGGAGGTTTCGTCTG
>JAJRAH010000152.1 GCA_028679985.1 Methanomassiliicoccales archaeon | reverse complement strand
TTAAGTATCGCGGACTCTCTCCACATTCCGTCGTCGGAGGATTCGGCCTGTCGAGAGAAGATCTCATTCTCATTCACGCCCCGAGCGTCTATGACTTTCGTCGGGAATCGATCTTCTTCGGGCCGGTCAGCGACCTCGTCCCCTCCACTCCAGTCTTCGAGATGTACCCGTTCGGCTTCACGACGATGGCGACCCAGCTTCATCAGGACGGGTTCAGGGTCCGGATCGTGAACTTGGCAAGTCTCATGCTAAACAACAGGAACCTAGACGTCGAGGCGTTGCTCAAGAGGCTGGACTCCAGCGTGTTTGGCTTGGATCTACACTGGCTCCCTCATGCTCAGGGATCCCTCGAAATCGCTCGCCTTCTCAAATCGATGCATCCCGATTCAAAGATTTTGATGGGCGGTCTCTCGGCCTCCTACTTCCATGAGGAGCTTGTTACCTATCCACAGGTCGATCTTGTACTGAGGGGAGACTCCACGGAGGTTCCGCTTTCGAGTCTGATGGGCGCTCTAGAGACGGGGGATGATCTGGGGCGGATACCCAATCTTACGTGGAAGGACCGCGGTACGAGGAAGGCAAATCCTCTCTCATTCGTCCCGGAGAATCTGGACTATCTGGACATTGACTACGGATGGATGATTCGGTCCGTCATCAGGCACAGGGATCTGGAAGGATTCAAGCCATTCAAGGACTGGGACAGATACCCCTTGACCGCGGTATTTTCCGTCAGGGGATGCGGGATGAATTGCGTTGTCTGCGGAGGGTCCTGCTCAGCGTTGCGCGGATTCCTTTCAAGAGAGAGGCCGGCTTTCAGGAGTCCCGAGCGGCTGGCTGAGGACATACGCAACATACAATCCTATCTGGACGCCCCTACTTTCGTCGTGGGCGACCTGAGACAGGGAGGAAAGGACTATGCGTCGAAATTCTTCGCGGAGGCGAAGCGACTTAGAATAAGGAATCATGTCGTCCTTGAGATATTCACTCCCGCCGAAGAGGAGTTCTACAAATCGGCTTCGGGCTCCCTCGAGCGATTCTCGATACAGTTCTCTCCGGATTCGCACGAAGAGTCGGTGAGAGGGGCCCTCGGACGTGCTTTCGACACGGAATCGATGGAGAGGACGGTGAGGCACGCCCTGGGCAATGGCTGCGAGCGTTTTGACATGTTCTTCATGATAGGCCTTCCGAAGCAAACGAGAGAGTCAGCGCTCGCGAGCGCGGATTACACGAGATCCCTTCTCTCCAAGGTCGGAAACGATTCCCGTTTGGCGGTATTCATGTCTCCTCTTGCACCCTTCATCGATCCGGGGAGCAGGGTTTTCGAAAACCCGGGCGAGTTCGGATACAGACTGTTTGCGAGAACGCTTGAAGAGCATAGGGTCAGACTATTGAATCCCAGTTGGAAGTACGTGTTGTCCTACGATACGGCGTGGATGACAAGGGATGAAATCGCGGACGTGTCTTATGACGCGGCCGACCGCCTCAATGAGATCAAGTTCGAAACGGGTCAAATCGATGAAGCGGATTTCTCATCCAGGCGAGACAGAACGGAAATGGCCCGCGCCATCATGAAAGAGATCGACGAGATAGTCATGATGCCCGAGATTGAAGAAAGGAGGAAGGCTCTGGCGGGCCTCAAAGCGAATGCGGATTTGCTCATGGAATCCACGATCTGCGAGAAGCGCGATCTCGAGTGGGACACTCCTAGGGTATACAGGAGTGTGCCGAGGGCAATGGCCAGTTTGATCAGGAAGAAGCGGTAGTATCAGGCATCCAGTGTCAGAAGCGGAGTATAGGCCGCGATTCTTTTACCGGCCGCACTCGGGATTTGAGGCGTCGTCCTTTCGGCTCCTTCGAAAATCCACTGTTCGGAGCATGTATCAATGGGTTCGATGGTTGAACCAAAAGCGGGATAAGAGTCCGGGGTTTCTTGGCCGTCCTGAGGATGCAAGAGATGTCTTTCAAGACAAAGACCCTTTCGGTCGTGGCGCTGGGATCCTTAGCTTTGATCTCACTCGTGGCGATCACAGCCTCAGCAATGCCGGCTACAACAACCGGCACCGATCAGGCAGTTGCTGCGGCCGGAGGCTCCGGAGACTGCGACCAGACTACGGACATGACTAGGGCTCAGGACAGAGACATGGATCGCGACGGAATCTGCGACGTGTGCGACGAAGTCAACTGTCATGATTACCTGTATGAGTCACCCGGTCCGCACAGTCAGTGACGACGAGATGCGCCAGGCTTCCTGCAGGACAGTCCGTAGAAACCTCTTCCCTTCTTATTTGTGCTCGATCTCGAGCCGTGTCGATGGTGGAAGCGGGTCCTCTAGCCCTTCTCGCCCAACTGTGCCGACTTCTTTGACGCCTCTTGCACGGCCTCGATGAAAGCCCCGCGCACTCCCGCCTTCTCCAATACTTTCAATCCCTCGATCGTCGTACCGGCCGGCGAGGCAACCATATCTTTCAGCTCGCCCGGGTGCTTCTTGGTTTCGAGCACTGTCTTCGCGGATCCCAGAACAGTCTGGGCGGCGAGAGCGACCGAGACCTCCCTCGGCAACCCGGCCATGACGCCGCCGTCCGCAAGTGCCTCGATCACGACATATACAAACGCCGGACCGCTCCCACTCAGACCGGTGACGGCATCCAGGAGCTTCTCTTCAAGGCAGAATGCGACTCCTACAGACTCCAGTATCCTCTGGACGGTCTTCTTGTCTTCCTCTTTGGCGAACCTCCCGAGTGCATACCCGGCGGCTGTCGCTCCTACCAGACATGGCTGGTTCGGCATGACTCGTATGACTCTCACACCCCAATTCAGCCTTGATTCGATTTGGTGGATCCTTGTCCCGGCCGCTATTGAGATAAGAAGATGTTCGGCAGTAAGGTGCGGCTTGAGTTCATCGAGAACGGGTCCGATGTGCTGCGGTTTCACTGCGAGAACTACGACTGTTGCCGATTTCACCACTCGCGCGTTGTCCTCAGTCACTTCTACGCCGGCCGTACGGGCTATGAACTCTCTTCGCTCCGGTATGATCTCGCTGGCAATGATGTCCTCTTTCTTCGCAACACCAGCAGAGATGATGCCGTTCAAGAGTGCCTCGGCCATGTTTCCGGCCCCGACGAATCCTATCTTCTTGCTCATGCTTCCACCTCTCTGTGCCACTTTGTCAGTGACTAGCCTCCATTGTGACCTTCGTATATAAATTGCTCTGACAATGGCTCTGAAGTTAGAGGTGTATCCAGTTCGTTTGCGGTCAGTCGTTTCGCGATGTTCGTTCTTCGGGCCGGGAGAGACGACTACTTCTCAAGTTTCCTCAGTACTTCCCGCATGAACGCCGGGAGATCATACGGCCTCCTCGAGGTGATGAGGTTCCTATCGACCACTACTTCCTCATCCTTGTATCTGGCACCTGCGTTGATCAGATCATCCTTTATTGCACTCACTGAGGTCACCTTCATCCCCTTGAGGATGCCAGCTGAGACGAGAACGGATCCACCATGGCATATCGAACCGATGATCTTCCTGTTTTCGAACATCTTCCTCACGAATCCGTTGACCTGAGCATATCGTCGAAGCTTGTCCGGAGCCCATCCCCCTGGTATGATGACTCCGTCAAAATTCTCTGGTCTGGCCGCAGTGATCGGAAGATCCACCTTCACTTCATATCCGTGCTTGCTGAAGTACGCTTCATTGCTGCCCGTTCCTATCACAGTCACTACATAGCCAGCTTCTCTCAATCGAAGCAGAGGATACCACAACTCGAGGTCCTCGTAGTCGCTTTCGGCAAGAATCGCGATTCTCTTTCCCAATGAACCACCGTCATTTTTCGATGTAGGAGGAGGCTATTATCCTTATCGCCTGCACGATTGTGCAGAAGGGGCAAGAAGAAACGACATGATTAGGAAGGATTTGCGGAGTCCGAAAAGGCCCGTTCCAGGCGATGGTCCAGAGTAGCCGAATCCTCTCGTGGAAGGTTTATATAAATGCAGTATGTTGAGGCTCCGATGCTGATTGAGGATTACCTGCCGGTTGCCATTTTCGCTTTGGTGACGATCCTGTTCCCTGTATTGGCGTTCTACATCTCACGATTCTTTCGCCCGACCAAGAAGAGTGCGCTGAAACACACGACGTACGAGTGCGGCGAGGCTCCGATCGGCGAGGCGAATATCCAGTTTCATTTCCAGTATTACATGTTCGCGATAATCTTCGTCATCTTTGACATAATCACTGTATTCCTGATGATTTGGGCGCTTGCTTTCACCGACCTTTCCCTGACCGCCAAGGCATACATGGGGGTCTTTCTCGTCATATTGATAATCGGGGTAACGTACGCACTGAAGAAGGAGGAGGTAATCTGGATCTGAGTCTGGCTCCGAACGCCATAGCCATGAGCGCGAAGGAGTTCATGAAGTGGTCTTCCGAGTTATTCGATGAGGTAGTCCGCGCTTCAGGGGTCAAGAGAGCCGTTGACAAGCTTACCCTCCCCATATGGAGCTGGGCGCTCAGGAACTCGCTATTTCCCCTTCACTTCGGCATCGCCTGCTGTGCATTGGAGATGGCGGCGGCCTCTGCGGCGAGGTTCGACGCTGAGCGCTTCGGATTCGTGTTTCGGTCATCCCCTCGGCAGTGCGACGTCCTTCTTGTGAACGGTTGGGTGACGACGAAGCTCAGACCCGATCTCAGAAGACTCTACGAACAGATGCCGGAGCCCAAGTGGGTCGTCGCCATGGGCGAATGTGCCATTTCCGGCGGTCCGTGGTACGACTCGTATAATGTTGTTCAGGGGCTTGACACTTTCATCCCTGTGGATATTTACATCCCAGGGTGCCCACCAAGGCCGGAGGCAATGCTGGATGGATTCATGAAGCTTCAAGACAAGATAAGGGCTGAGATGAAAGGGACGTTCCTGGAAGATTGAGGTGATTGACTGCCTAGCGACGAGCCGACCACGAAACTCTCGGAAGAGGCAATTGTCGATGCCATAAAGGAGAGTTTTCCAGATGGTGTGACGGTCGGCGTGGTCGGGGCGAGAAGGATCGCTGCCAGAGCAACGAGAAAAGCCGTCTACTCGCTATGCGAACATCTCAAGAACGGTCTGAGCTTCGAGCATATCTCTTGCGTTACCGGGGTTGACAAGGTCGATCACCTGGAAGTCGTCTATCACGTCTCTTCATATGCGAACGGGTGCATGATTGAGGTCACGGTGGACGTCCCTATTGACGACGCCGAGGTGGACTCCGTTACTGCGATATGGGAAGGCGCGAACTGGCACGAAAGAGAGGCCTTTGAATTGTTCGGCATCCGCTTCAAGAACCATCCGAAGTTGGAGAGACTGCTGCTGCCCTCTGATTTGGGATATTATCCGTTCAGGAAGGAATTCAAGTTGAGGGGGCGCTGAGGATGGCCGAGATGTGGATCAACATGGGGCCTCAGCATCCGATGACCCACGGACTATGGAATCTGAGGGTCAAAGTCGAGGGCGAGACGATATTGGATGCGGAACCGGTCATCGGTTATCTCCACCGTGGTTGGGAGAAGCTGACCGAGTACCGCACGTATCCTCAGATCATACCTCTGTCCGACCGCTTGTGCTACGGGTCTTCTATGACGTGGAGCCACCTTTATTGTCTGACTATAGAGGATCTGATGGGCATCGAGGTCCCGGAGCGAGCCGAGTACATTCGCGTCGTTGTCCTCGAGCTCCAGAGGATAGCCTCTCACCTGATGTGGATTGCAGCATATGGTACCGATCTTGGCTTGCTGACAGCGTTCGTCTACTGCATGAGAGAGAGAGAGCTGTTCCTAGATTTGCTGCAAAGCGTGACCGGGGCAAGAATGACCTATAATTACCCGCGGATTGGCGGCGTAAGAAATGACCTGCCTCCGGATTTCGAGAGGGACTGCCTCAGGGCGCTCGACTACTTCGAGAAGAAGATCGACGAGTATGAGGAGATATTCGATGGCAGTGAGATCTTCCTGATGAGGACGCGGGGCATCGGCATTCTGAAGCCTGCCGATGGCATGAACTTGGGAGTCACGGGTGCGACCCTGAGGGGAAGCGGGGTGAAGATCGACCTGCGCAAACACGATCCATACTCCGTATATGACGAGCTTGACTGGGAGATATGCACGCATCCCGATTGCGACTGCTACGCAAGGTACAGAGTACGCATGGACGAGATGCGGATGAGCTGCCAAATCGTCCGGGAGGCGCTCAAGAAGATGCCCGCCGGACCGATACGAGTGAAGGCTCCAAGGAACGCACCGAAGAAGACCGCCTATGCAAGAGTCGAGGACCCAAGGGGCGAGGGCCTGATGTATGTCATCGGCAATGGCACCGACAAGCCATACAGGTTGAAGGTCCGCAGCCCGATATTCGTGACCGTCTCCGCCGTACCGATCATGCTGAGAGGTTACAAAGTCGCAGACGTCCCATCGATCATGGGGTCGGTCGACATGTGTCTCGGAGAAACCGACAGGTGAGGCCATGGATCTGTACCAGTTCACGGAGGGAATCGTTTCTTGGCTCGTCGGCATAGTGAATTGGCTACTCAACTGGCTTGGCTTTCACGGTCTTGCGGGGTGGCTAGGTAGCCCCGACGTCATAAAGTTCCTGACATTGCTTGGAGAATCGATCGTGCTCCTGGCTGTCGGCTTCATAGTTGCGATAACGATGATTTGGCAGGAGCGAAAGACGCTCGGGCGTCTCATGGATCGAAGAGGCGCCATGGTCGTGGGACCCGCCGGATACTTCCAGAACATCGCCGACGGTCTGAAGACCCTTCTCAAGGAGTACATCATACCCGAGAAGGCCGACAAGACGCCCTATAACTGGGCTCCGGTGATAATGATTGGATCCTCCATTCTCCTCCTCGTCGCCATTCCTCTCAGCGACCGGTTCTACATGACGGACCTCGACATAGGGTTGCTGTTCATCTTCGCAGTCTTCAGCATAACACCATTCGCGATTCTTCTGGGCGGTTGGGCCTCGAACAACAAGTATTCGCTGATCGGAGGGATGCGGTCGGCCGCGCAGCTGATCTCGTACGAGATCCCGCTCCTGTTGTCTATGGTCGGAGTCGTGTTGCTCGCAGGGAGCCTGAACGTCGGCGAGATCGTGATGGCCCAGGAGAACTCGGTATGGTTCATCATCCCCCAGTTCATAGGGTTCATCGTTTTCATGATCGCCATCGTTGCAGAGGTAGAACGGATTCCGTTCGATTTGCCGGAGGCGGAGGCTGAGCTGGTCGAAGGCTGGTGGACGGAATATGGCGGAATGAGATTCGGCCTTCTCATGCTCGCGGAGTATTTCAGAGGCTATGCAGGGGCCGCCGTAGCTGTCCTTCTCTTTCTTGGCGGGTGGAACGGTCCATTCCTTCCGCCGGAGTTGTGGTTCTTGATCAAAGTATTCATTGTGTTCTTCGTGTTCATCTGGCTAAGGGGCTCGTTGACTAGGGTCCGAATCGATCAGATTCTGAACATCGGGTGGAAACGCCTGCTTCCTCTGGCGATGGTCAACATAGTCATCGCGGTTGCGATCAAGACTCTGGGGTGGATCTAGTTGGCTGAGAAGACGAAGAAGGGAAAAAAGAGGACCCCGAAACTCTCGTGCTACGTCTTCAGGCCGATGTACGCCACTCTGAAAGAGACAGTCAGAGCGACCGTTCACCGCCCGGACACTGTCCTATATCCTTGGGAGAAGCTCGAGCTTCCGGACAACTACAGGGGACGACCGGGTCTTGTCATTGAGCGCTGCATTGGATGTGGAATATGCATGCGCATATGTCCCACTGGCTGCATCGAACTTGTCGAGGTCGAGGACGAGCAGCACGGGAAGATGAGGCGACCTCAGATGAATATCGGCAGATGCATGATGTGCGGCTATTGTGCGGAATACTGCCCCAAGAATGCGATGATAGTCACTCCCGAGTACGAACTCGCCGCGTACACGAGACAGGATCTCATATATGATCCATTCGAATTGCAACATGAGTACAAACCAGGATACGAGGTAAGCATCGTCGAAGTGCTCCCTTCGGAGCTGAAGAGAGGCGTCGGGGAGAAGGAGCCGGGGCGCGAGGGAAAGGACAGGCCTGAGCTTTCCGACGCGAAGTGCATAGGTTGCGCCAGGTGCGCGAAGATATGCCCCGCTTTCGCGGTCGAAATGATTCAAGTCGGAGTGAGCGATAAGGGCAAGCCGATTAAAAGACCCAAGTTTGACTTTTCGAAGTGCGTTGGCTGCGAGCAATGCGTCGAGAACTGCCCGAGAGACGCATTGACGATGAAGGAGGTGCTGTGATGGATCTCGACATGTTGTTCTTCCTGATATTCGCCTTCATCACGGTGGCCGCGGCTGTCGCGGTCATATTCTCGAAGGAGGTTGTCAGGAGCCTGATGTACCTTGCCCTTACCTTCTTGGGCGTCGCGATCACCTTCATCTTCTTGAGTGCCGAGTATGTCGCAATCATCCAGATCCTCATCTACGTAGGTGCCGTCACCGTCCTGATCCTTTTCGGTATCATGCTCACGAAGAGGAAGTTGTCGGGGGGTGACAAGTGTGAATAAGCACACGCTCGCGTCGTTGGCGGCCACCGCCGTGTTGCTTGTCATCGTTCTGGGCTCCCTATTGGTCGTCAACTGGCATGCCGGAGACATCTCTCAAATAGGCACCGAGGAGGTAGCTGGTGCACTGTTCGACGACTACGGCATTGCCTTCCTGGTGATCGGACTCGTCATGTTCACAGCGATGCTCGGCGGGGTCTTCCTCGCGAAGGAGGATGAGAAATGATACCGATCGAGTACTTCCTCGCCCTGTCAGCGATACTCTTCTCGCTCGGAGCATACGGCGCGCTCACCAGGCGCAACACGATCGTCGTCCTCATGTCCATCGAGATCATGCTCAACGCGGCGAACATCAACTTCGTAGCCTTCTCATCATTCTTCAACGATGTCAGAGGACAGGTCTTTGCATTGTTCTCGATAGCCATTGCCGCGGCGGAAGTGGCCGTCGGTCTAGCGATATTGCTGAATCTGCTGAAAACGAGGGAGACGATCGACCTGGAAGACATACACATACTGAGGTGGTGAGATGCAATCAGTGGATCTCGCCTGGCTGATTCCTGTCCTCCCTCTTGTTGCGGCGGTCGTGATTGGCCTCCTCGGAAAAAAGATGAAGCAGGGCGGAGGATACATCGCGATCGGAGCATCCGCCGTATCGTTCGTTCTGTCGTTGCTCATCGTGGTGTCGGTCCTTGACGGCTCATTCGACGCCGCCGACGGCATCGTGGATGGCGTCTACGAGCAGTCAGGGACGTGGATCAGTCTCACCTCGACCTACAAGTTCGAGATCGGGATATACATCGACCAGCTGACTGCACTGATGCTGATGGTCGTGTCCATCGTCTCGACTCTCGTCATAATCTACTCAATCGCTTACATGGGCGACGAGGGCGGGAGGAAGAGGAGGTACTACACCGAGATATCCCTCTTCGTCGGAGTGATGCTCGGTCTCGTACTCGCCAACAACTACCTCGAGATGTTCATCTTCTGGGAGCTTGTCGGTCTTTGCTCCTACCTGTTGATCGGATTCTGGCATCACAAGCCGTCCGCGGCTTCGGCCGCGAAGAAGGCATTTATCGTGACTAGAGTCGGCGACATCATGTTCATGATCGGGATCATCATCCTTTTCACAACGTTCAAGACGCTGAATTTCCGGGACCTCTTCTCGATGGAGGTCTCGGGCAGCGACCTCGGCCTCCTCACGTTGGCGACTTTCTTCATCTTCGGAGGTGCCATCGGCAAGAGCGCGCAGTTTCCGTTGCACGATTGGCTGCCGGACGCGATGGAAGGCCCCACGACCGTCTCCGCACTCATTCATGCGGCCACGATGGTCAAGGCTGGTGTCTACCTCGTCGCGAGATCATTCCCGCTGTTCGTCCAGACTCCTGAGACGCTCATGGTCGTCGCAATCATCGGCGGTGTGACGGCCTTCATGGCTGCCACGATGGCACTGAACTCACCGAACATAAAGCGCGTCCTCGCATATTCCACGATCAGCCAGCTTGGTTATATGATGCTGGCGCTCGGTGCGGGCGGATACCTCTTCTTCAGCGCGATGGGATCCGAGGGCTACACTTCCTCGATGTTCCACCTGATGAATCATGCGTTTTTCAAGGCGTTGTTGTTCTTGTGCGCCGGGAGCGTGATACACGCCGTCGGCACGGAAGATATGCGTTTGATGGGCGGTTTAGGCAAGACGATGAAGCTCACGTCTTTCACGATGCTCATCGGAGCTCTATCCATATCCGGCATACCCCCGTTCAGCGGTTTCTGGAGCAAGGATGAGGTACTGGCCGTCGTCTGGAACGCGGGCTCGCTGAGCTGGGTCTTCGTACTCTTGTACGTCCTCGGGATCGCCACCGCATTCATGACCGCATTCTACATGTTCAGGCTCTGGTTCATGACTTTCAAGGGGGAGCCTGGCGAGGCCTCGCAGCACGCACACGAGTCTCCGAAGATAATGACCGTCCCCCTCGTCATCCTGTCCGTCTTCGCGGCCGCGTCGTTCCTTGTGCTGTTCGTCGGGGACGGATTTGGCGGGACGGTATTCTTCGAGGAGTCACACGCGCTCCAGGCCGGCGAGATGTTGATGGAGACATTCACCGATCCGCTGACCTACGTATCGATCATTGTCGCTGTGTCGGGGCTTGGGCTCGCGTACTTGGTGTATTACAAGAAGAGGATATCATCGGACGTTTTCGTATCGACTCAGGCAACACGGTCCCTTTACAGTCTGCTTATCAAACGGTATGGGTTCACGGCTGGGTATGATGCTTTTGCTGAGAAGATCGTATACGGTTTCTCACTCATCATCGACTGGATAGATCAGAAAGTGATCGACGGCATCGTCAACGGGATAAGCTTCGTCCTCGCGACGGCAGGAGACTACGTCCGTAGGATACAGACAGGTCATGTCCAAAGTTACGCGACCTTCATAATCGCCGGAATAGCGGTCATACTCGTGCTCCTGTATCTCTTGGGAGGGTTCAGGTGATGCCATGCTAGAGGATGTCCCGATTCTTACGCTAATCATTCTCTTCCCCCTCATAGGGGCGATACTCGTCTTCCTTTCCGGCAAGAACGTCAAGGCCGCCAAGATGTTGGCGCTGATCTTCTCCGGGATATCGCTCGTCCTCTCTTTGCTCCTCCTAGGGAGCTTCTCCCTCGACATCGGATCGTATCAGTTCATGGAAAGCTATGAATGGATCCCGAGCCTGGGAATATCTTTCACGCTCGGCGTCGACGGAATAAGCATTCTCATGGTATTCCTGACCGCCCTGCTGTGCTTCCTCGCCATCTTGTTCTCATGGGACGTGGAAAACAGGACCAAGGAGTACATGGGATTGATGCTTATCTTGGACGTAGGCGTTCTAGGAGTCTTCACATCCCTCGACTACTTCCTGTTCTATGTTTTCTGGGAGATCGTCCTCATTCCGATGTACTTCCTCATCGCCATCTGGGGCGGTCCGAGAAAGGAGTACGCCTCGATCAAGTTCTTCATATACACCCACGTCGCGAGCCTCGCTATGCTGATCACGATAATGGCGCTGTACTTCGAGGCGCAACCGGCGCTTGGCTACGCCTCCTTCAGCATGATCGATATCGCGAGTGTCTCGCCGGGCTTCGGCGAGATCTTCCAGATCGCGGCATTTGGTGCGCTGTTCTTCGCGTTCGGAGTCAAGATGCC
>JAJRAH010000003.1 GCA_028679985.1 Methanomassiliicoccales archaeon | reverse complement strand
TTGTCGGAGGTAGACGCTTGGTTGAAGCAGGCGAATCACAGAAAGAGGACTTTCGTTACATAGTCCGTCTCGCGAACACGGACCTCGATGGCAACAAGGGCACCGTCATTGCTCTCCAGAACATCAAGGGAGTAGGGAAGCGAGTGGCCGAGATAGTTGCGATGAGGGCAGGAGTGAACAGATGGGACAAGATCGGCAACCTTCCAGAGCCAAAGATCGAGGAGTTGGCTAGTCTACTCGCAACCTATTCGGAATACGTTCCGAGCTGGGCCGTCAACAGACAGAACGATGGCGAGACTGGGGCTGACATGCATCTCGTCGGCGTCGACATCGAACTTTACAGGAAGGATGACATTAACAGGATGAAGATGATCAGGTGCTACCGAGGCATCAGGCACGAACAGGGTCAGAAGGTCCGCGGACAGCGCACCAGATCGAACGGCAGAACCGGTCTGACCCTGGGTGTCAGCAGGCAGAGGCTCGTTCAGGCGGCAAAGGCAGAGGGCGAGGCAGCGGCTGCTGAGAAGAAAGCGGCTCCTGCGAAGAAGGAGGCAGCTCCGGCGGAGAAGAAGGCGGCCCCAGCCGAAAAGAAAGCGGCCCCCGCTGAGAAGAAGTAGGTGTTTCAATGGGTGATCCTAAGTTTCCTCGCAGATCCTATGATACTCCTTCCCATCCTTGGAAGGGCGACAGGATAAAAGAAGAGGCGGGACTCGTGAAGAAGTTCGGTCTCAAGAACAAGAGAGAGCTTTGGAAAGCGAAATCCATCGTAAGGAACCTCAGGAGACAGTCAAGGAACCTGCAGGCGCGGACAAGGACCGGGGAGGAGCAGGCGAAGCTCGAAACGAGGAACCTCCTTGCAAGCTGCGCTAAGATGGGACTGCTCCCCATGGAAGGAACTACGCTGGATGATGTTCTCGGTCTCAGCGCGGAATCTGTGCTGAACAGACGGCTGCAGACATTCGTGTTCGCGAAGGGGCTTTCGAATACCGTCGGCCAGGCCAGGCAGTACATAGTACACGGCCACGTACATGTCGGGGACAGAATGGTGAGCATTCCAGGCTACTTGATCGCCAGGAGCGAGGAGGACAAGGTTGTCTACAACCCACACTCCCCCATTTCCGACGATCTGCATCCGATGAGAGTCGTGAAGAAGAAGGCGGGCGAGGAGAAGCCTGTCGAGGCGAAGAAGCCGGAAGAGGAGAAGAAGGACCTCAAGGCCAAGATACCGAAGAAGCTGGCAGCGGAAGTCGTCCCTGAGGAAGGAGACGCAGACATACCAGAGATCGAAGTCGCCGAAGAGGTCTCTAAAGAGGGGGGTAACTGATGGGGAAATGGGGCATCGCAAACGTGTTCGCGAGTTACAACAACATCATCATCACTCTGACCGACATCACTGGCGCCGAGACGATAACGAAGTGCTCCGGTGGAATGGTCGTGAAGGCGGCGAAGGACGAGTCGTCCCCTTACGCCGCGATGAGGGCGGCCGAGAAGGTCGCTGAGATCGCGAAGGAGAAAGGGATCGAAGGGATTCATGTCAAGGTGAGGGCGCCCGGAGGGAACAGATCGACATCCCCCGGACCAGGTGCCCAGGCTGCGATCCGTGCTCTGGCGAGAGCCGGACTGAAGATCGGCCGGATCGAGGATGTCACGCCGATCCCTCATGACGGCACGAAGAAGAAGGGCGGTCGCAGAGGTAGAAGAGTATAGAGGTCGCGGTCGATGGAAATCAAGATCCTTGAACTGATGGACACGAAGGCGAAATTCGTCCTTTTAGACGCTAAGCCAGAGATCGCCAACGCGCTGAGGAGATGCCTCATGGCCGAGGTACCGAAAATGGCGATCGAGACCGTCGAGTTCCACCTCGGACCGATAAGGGACGAGGAGGGAAACGAATACGAGAGCGTCAGCCCGCTCTTCGACGAAATCATCGCTCATCGATTGGGACTGGTTCCTATCCCCACGGATTTGGACATGTTCACGTACAAGGAGAAGTGCACCTGCGGCGGCGAGGGCTGTCCGAACTGCACGATCATGTACTCCCTGAACAAGAAGGGTGCGTCCGAGGTTTACTCGGGAGATCTGGAACCGCTGGGCGGACCGGAGCTTAGAGTCAAGGACGAACTCATCCCGATAGTGAAGCTGGGCTCGGGACAGGCGATACTCGTCTATGCCTCGGCGCAGCTCGGCACGGCGAAGAAGCACGCGAAGTATCAGGTCACGAGCGGGGTCGGATACAAATACTATCCGAAAGTCGTCATCGACCATTCGAAGTGCGACATGGGCGATGCCTGCATCAAGGTCTGCCCCAGAGGCGTCATCGGCAAGAAGGACGGTAAGACGACCGTCGTCGACGCTGAGGCCTGCGTTCTATGCCAGGCGTGCGTCGACGCGTGCGTCACGAAGGCGATCAGTATAGACGGGGACAAGTCGAAGTTCATATTCCAGTTCGAGACCGACGGCTCTCTGACGGCCCAGGAGACGCTGATTAGGGCGCTCGGGATCCTTGAAGCGAAGTTCGACGAGTTCAGAGAGCTCGTGTCGACGCTCGAGAACTGATCGGACTACATGAAGTCCGTCAGCTTGCACTTCTTCACTCGATCGTTCTCGAATAGGGAGTTTATCGATCCTTCGATGAGCGCAATGCGCTGAAGCGTGTAGACAGGCAAGCCGAATTTCTCGCTGATCTCTTTCGTTATCTCAAGATACTTCTTCACGCTCTTCTCGTGCACTGTGAGCGTTAGATCGTTCCCGCAGTAGCACTTCCCGCTGAGAGGGATGCGTCGGTACTTCGAATTGCACTTCGTGCATCTCAGCTGCTGGCCAGAGAAGCTCTTCAGGTTCCCGATCATATCCGGCAGGAAATGGCGGGTGATGACCCTGTACACGACGTCTGTCTCGTCCACCGCCCTGATCTTCCTTCCCAGCTCGATCTGGGCGTTCATCTTGTCGATCATCGTCTCAAGCGTCTTGTAGGCGGATTCCTTCGGACCTTCCGCGATATTGCGAGTGTCGTGAGTGAACCCGAACCCCTCGTATTGAAGCACCGATCCGATCCTACTCCCGACCATGTCCATCTTATCCTGGATTTCCTTCGGATGTCGGTACTCTGTCGTCGCCTGATAGAACTCGAGCGGATACTCCCAGAGAACTTCGATGTTGTGCGCTTCCTTGTCTATCTCGTTAGGATCGAGCCTCGTCGTGAGGACCAGGGGCGCATCCATCAACCCTCCTCTCTTCTCGGGAAGGAATGAGCGCGAGAAGTTGATCAGACCATCGAGGAGCAAGATGCAGCTGTCCTCGTCGCCGTCCGCGTTCCGCCTCTTTGCGGCATGGAAGAACGGGTGGCCGTACCCGACGCTCGTCTCCGTAAAGCCGATGATCCTGCAAAGAACCCCGCCCGAGGTGTGAGGAGCCAGTCCTATCGCAAGCTGCCCGATCAGATCCTCTCGGCTGTCGGCCCGATAGAACGGCGCCAGACCGTAATGGCGCTCGAGCAGATCGTCGATGAACTTCGATACCCTGAGGAGGTACTCACCGCATGAGACAGAGGGAACGATGTCCTGGACCCTCAGCTCGCATATCTGATCGTCTCTCTCCAGGTCCGCCCCGAAAGCATCCTTCTTGTAACCGAGATCGATCGCTCTTTTCACCTCCAGTCCGATCTCCTTCGGCCTGAAGTGAGTGAGCGGGACGTCGGTCATGTCGAATCGTATCGTGCCGTCCTTGAAGACGTAGACGTCATGCAAGGCCCTCAGGATGCCCTTCTCGAGCGCTTCCGGGGTCTTGTTCTTCGAGATCATGCCCTGCACGCCCTTGATTTCCGGAACAGAGCTTTGCTTGAGGCGGTCCATGGCCTGCTGAAGGATTTCTTGAACACTCATCCTCTGACGGGTGGGTCCTTCCACCGCGATCGTGTGCGAGCCGCACTCGCAAACGCAAAGGAAATTTGTTTTTCCGCAGACCGGACACTGCCTGACCCCGACTTCGACCTCGACCTTCTCGTTCGACGCAGCCTCGTTCACCAATCGCTGAGCTCCGCCGCTGTGGCCCAATGGGAACAATACATGCGGCGGCGGCTTCATCTTCCGTTCTTTCGCTTTCTCGGGTCGCGCCATTCTCGCGCCGATCCTCGTCACGGCGCGGGGCCTGATCCTTACTCCCATCGCATTCGAAACGGCGTCGATCGGATCCGAGCCGAGGAACGCCTTCGATTCTGCGACGTTTCCGGAATCGATCTTCAACCCCAACCCCGCCAGGAGCGGTTCGGCGTATCTGTCAAGGATCATTCGTCCCTCCCTAACCTGATGCGTGGCTCCGAGGTTCTCCAGGACCTTCTTCGCTTCTTCATCCATCTCGACGTAAAGGCATCCGTCCTTGACCCAAGAAAACTCAAGAATGTGGCTACGGAGCTTTCGCAGATCTTCGAGGGACGAGTCGGACCAGAACAATCCGAATTTCGGATGAAGAGGGACGGAATGAGCAAGCGAGAGTTCCAGCGCGCGAGAGAAGTCGGGGTCCTCCCAATCCTGCGGCAGCTCCCCCGCCGCATGCATCAGCTCGGCCCTGTACCATTCGATCGAATACGTGCCCGGAACAAGAATGTGGTTGTTCTCGACGAACTCGCCGAACGATATCAGTATCTCGCCTAGATCCACGATCTCCTTGATCCTCCCCTTCAGCCTCCTCACCGACTCAGCATCGTTCTCCTGGACAATGTCTCCATTGTCAAGCAGAAGGATCGGACCCTCGATCGAGTCGCACGGCGTCACCGCCCCGGCTTTGCCCGGGCGCTCCAGCTTGATCTGCGTCCCCACGGCTATGAACTCGTCAAGGGCATACATCGTCGCGGGATTTACTCCGATAGCTGCGAGGCCGGTCGTCCGACCCCTCCCGTAACGCAGCCTGAACCCCCCGACCCTCGAAGGATGCGAGAGCACCGGCCGCCCGGCGACTATGTCTTTCAAATACTTATAGTCAGGAGCGATCTTCGCCTCCTTCGAGGAGTCCTCCGCCTTCTTCATGCTCAGGTACTCCCCGATGAAATCCCAACCGTCAATGCCCAGCTTCTTCACGTGTTTCTGGACCTTAGGGGCCTTCTGGCACAATCCCTCCGCTATGACCAGTGAGGCGCCTCCCCTCACTCGGTTGGTCTCTATCCTCGGAAGATCGCGGTACCCGGATATCTCGACGTCCTCCGTACCTTCGCCGTCGATGCAGATCGGACAATTCTTGACGATCAGTTCTATCTCATCGTTTGTCGGTGTGTACTGCAGGTGCTGACACTGCTTGTAGAGCGGGATCTCCTCCTTGAACCTCTGGACCTCGCCGTGCGTCGGAACGTACCGCCCTATGCCATGCTCCCTTCTGACGACATCACCGATTAGAACGCTCATGGCCTGTCCGGTGCCGCCCGCCGACCTTATCGGTCCGGCGAACGATATCGCTAGATACTCTGTGCCGTCGGAGTTGCGGCCTATCTTCACTCCGGCGATGCCTTCGAGCGGAGCCACAAGTATGCCTTCAGTAAGCACGGCAAGACCGACTCGGATTGCCCTGTCGATCGCCTCCTCCCTCGACCCCGCTTCTCTGACCGCGATCTCCTTCGCTATCAGAAGAGAAGTCTCCTCCCTGTCGTGGCTGCTGCTGAGCTCCCTGATGCGGCGAGCCACCCCCTCTACTTTCCAGGCGGCAAGAAGCTTCTCCACCCTGGAGGCAAGATCCTCCGCTTGAGGAATCTCGACGTACGTTTCAGGGTCCAGACCTCGCGCTCTCGCTCTTCTTGCGACAGCGTAGCATCTGTCGGTGTCCTTCGAAAGGGACTCAAAGTACTCTCTCATCCCCTCGCTACAAGAAACCTCGTGCATCCGCACTCCCCCGCGATCTCGCCTGAGCGCAAATGCGATTCGCTCTCTAAATAATCATCGAAACACTCTTCCAGCTTCCTTCTCGGTCGCGCGAAGCATGGGAATGACTCTCGAGATCAGGTCCTGCACTCCTTCTCCTGTCAATGCAGATATCTTCAATCGGTCGCTATGCATCTTCACCATGTCCACTTTGTTCTCGACCTCGATGATCGGCAGACCCTCGAACCCCTTCTTCACGGAATCGAGGAGCGCCAGCTGATCTTCCATTCTGTAGCCGGAGGATTCAGATGGATCCAGAATGAATACGATGACATCCGCCAGATACTTCAAAGCGAGTATCGCCTGGAGCTCGATTCTATTCCTCTC